>NZ_JBYSXB010000079.1:0-4347 GCF_058781765.1 Arthrobacter sp. FW306-1B-G06A
CCGCTGCTGGTCAAAACCTTGCCGCGAACGGTCAGTCAGATTTTCCGACTCCGGTCAGTTTAAAGTTGCCGCTTACAAACGGTGGCACGGTCAAAATCCTCCGACGCGTGTTCGGTGCAGTAACGGTCGAAATCCCTCAAATACCAGAGTCGGGAGGATCTCTGAACCCCGGTGCTTTCCTTGAAAGCCAGGTAGCGTTCCAGCTTCGTGGCGAACCCACTGGTGAACTCGGGCTGCTTCATCGTCCCGCTCCCTGCAGTGCTGGGAGCGGCAGGACGCAGGCGCGCATCTGTTCGGTGTCCATGCCCAGATACACGTTGGTCGAATCCGGACTCGAATGCCCCAGGATCGCCGAGATGGTCGGCAGCGGTGTTCCCGCGCGCAGGAGCCTGGTCGCCGCGTTGTGGCGCAGCAACCGGGTCCCGACCCGTGCACGATCGGCCCCGGCCGCCTTGAAGACCCGTCTGATCACGTCATAGATGGAGCAGTGATCAGAGAACGGGGCATGGGGCGCAACCGACCTCAGAAACACGTGCTCGTCCCCGGTATCCGGACGCTCTTCGAGCAGATACTCCGCCAATCGGTCTGCGATCATAGGGGGCAGCGGCAACGTCAACGGATTGCCTGTCTTCTGCTGCACGATCCCGACCGTCAGGTTCCTCCAGTCGAGGTCTTTCAAGCGCAGGGCTATCAAGTCGCACGCCCGCAGACCGGTCACCAGCGCCAGCAAGGTGATCGCCGCATCCCGCGCGGGAATCTTCCCGCTGGCGCAGGCCTGGACAACCATTTCCTCTTCCCCGCTGCCCAGCACGGGAATGATGCCGTAATGGCGTTTCGCCCCGACCATGTTCACCGCCCCGACCAGATCAGGGCGCCGGGCGAAGTTCAGGAACGGGCGAAGATTCGCCGCTCCGGCCCACGTCGAGTTTCCCGACCACCGTGCCCGCATCGATTCCATGAATCCCAGCACGCTGGCGCCCTCGGCCGCCTGGAGCGAAGCGATGCCGTTGGCCTCCAGATACAGCAGGTAAGCACGGGCCGTGCGACCATAAGCGCTGCGGGTCTCGGCCGCCAGTCCCCGTTCTTCGATCTCATCAGACCAGGAGGCCAGCAACGCGATGAACTCCTGAAACCGGGGTGCCGCCGTTTCCTCGCCGTGGCGCCTGAGCGAAAGGTCAACCGTCCCTGTGAGCAGAAAGGAGTCGAACAGGTCCGCCAAGCGGCGGTGCGCTTTGCGCCGCTGATCGCTGAACCTTCCCGTGCGCGGGCTCGTCGTCATCGACGCGAATTCGGCGCCCAGCCCCAGTGTATAAACGCCGTCTTGCTTTCGGGACAGCTCCTCCAGCCGTCGGATCCATTTGGCGTATTCCAAGACCGTCAACCCTGCATAGCCAGCCGCCTCCAACACTGCAACAACGCGCTCACCAATCTCCCTGACCGTGGCATCCATGACGTTCCCCTTCCAACGAGCCCTATGGACACGACGAAAGTAACCCCGTGGAAAGTCGCGAGCACTAAGCCGAGGAAAAACCCGCAACCCCCTCGATCAACAGGCAACGGCGGACCATCTCGGCTTAGCGTTTTCCTCGGCATAATCCGAATCGATGCCGATGATGGGGAACGGGAACACGGCAGTGACGTGCTCGAGGGCCTCGAAGACCCATTTGGCGGCCTTGTTCCGCACCGACCGGTTCACGGTCCAGCCGGTGGCGATGTCCGTCACCGTCAGGGTGCAGCAGAACTCGCCGAAGCTGTTGCCTCCCTCGTGGCCCACCAGGTCGATCTCCACAAACCTCGGGACGGCGTCATCCCATTCGGCCCAGGTGCGGACAGGGATCTGGGATTTGAGCAACGTGCCAGGCTTGGCATGGGACCGTCCCCGCGGGAAAAGTTTAGCCCGTTCGCCGGCGAGTTTCCGGTCGATGGTCGCTGCGCTCATCCGCATCGACCTCGACGTGTCCAACGCTACCTTCCTGCCTCCTGACCTGACTACATTCTGCCGGCTCGATGAGCTTGGGCTCGAAGCTGCCGGTCAGCGTCTCGCCCCTGGTCGGGCGGTGTTGGAATGCCGTTCTGTCGATCCGGATGACTGGTGCCGTTCTCGTGGTGCCCAGGGCATCGCTCGCGGCACGGTCAGCCGGCCCCTCGTGCACGAGCCATTGGGATGGTGGCCGACGACGCTGAGGATGGGGCGCTACAAGTGCACCGGGTGCGGTCGCGTGTGGCGGCAGGACATCTCGAAGGCGGCTCAGCCCCGCTCGAAACAGGTATTCAAAGCTTGGCTTGCCGAGCGGCCGAAGGCCTGGCGGGACGGGATCGAGGTCGTTGCGATGGACGGGTTCACCGGATTCAAGACCGCTGCCGCCGAAGAGCTCCCGGACGCGGCCGAGGTCATGGACCCGTTTCACGTCGTACTGCTAGCAGGCGACGCCCTGGAGAGGCGCCGTCAGCGCGTCCGGCAACAGACCTTTTGGTCACCGAGGACGGTCTGGGGACCCGCTCTACGTCGCCCGCCGAACCCTGCATGCCGGGCATGATCTGCTTACCGACAAGCAGGAAGGCAGATTGGAGGTCCTCTTCGTGGCGGACAACATGCCGAAGTCGAAGAGACCTGGGGGATCTACCAGCGCATCATCGTCCACCTGCACGGGTTCCCAGCGAGGGAGCACGTGGGCCGGTGGCTGAGGGCCGGAGCGATCGAGGACCGGCAGTACGCGCCTACTAGCGAGGACACGCCAAAGCGGTTTCATCAGCGCGTCGATGATGAACGTCGCCGTGCAAGGGATGGCGACCGCTGCTGGAGTTCGGTACAAGCTCTGGCCCTCGGCGCGTGGCGGGTCGATGCCGAGGACACTAGTGCCGGTTGGGTACGCCGACGTTCTCATGGCGCTCTGCCATTCACGGCAAGAGGCCGAGCAGGCCAAGGAACGCATCGCCGCGTGGCTGCGCCCGAGGGCTGTGGTTCAACGAGGGCAAGACGCGGATCGTGCACTCGTCCGAGGGGTTCCCGCATAGGCCCGTCAGTAAAACTAGGAGTCACCGGACGCTTCAGGTAGCCAGTTATCGCAGTCGCGCATTGCATTGATAAGGATGTTGGCGATAGCTCGCATGAGCGCATCATCCTTCGATTTCCGCCATGCCGCTGATATCTGCCATCGAAGGATCCCTCCGGTGATCGGGAGCCACTTTAGTTCAGGCGCCGAGGCAAAGGTGCCTCTAGGCGAGTTGCCACGAGGTTCTCGGGTGAACGCGACTAGTCCTGGCGAAGTCGCAAGCATGCCCGGAATCATCCATCCGCCTCGAGTTCCGTGGTGGATTTTGCTGGGTGAGAATCCCTCTGCTTGGCAGGTGGCCAAGATATCATCATACAATCCGGGGGCGATGGAGCGCGGTGCCATCACGAGTTCATATCCGGTGAGGTCAGACAAACTAATCTCGGTGCGGGCAGCGAGTGGATCCTTGGTGGACACAACCGCTCCAAGCGACTGGCTCAGGGGTCGGGTGCTTGAGAGCCCCCTGGCGACATAAGGGCGGAACAAAACACCGACGTCTAAGTCGCCGGTCAGCAGGCGCTCGTATTGCTCGGCCGTTGAGTCCTCAAAAGTTTCCACTTGGATACCCAACTTCTCGAGCTGCTTGGAAGTGGTGATCGGGACATTCTCAGAGGTGTCAGGAAGATACCCTACCCGGACATGGCGAGATTTCGCTCGGGCGGAACTACGAACGGACGCCAATGCATCGTCAAAAGCTTCTATGGCAGCTTGGGCCTTCGGAAGTAGAATAATCCCGTGTTGCGTAAGGCTGACACGCCGATTAGTTCGATCGAACAACTGGACGCCCAGTTCCTGTTCGAGGTCTGAAATCCGCTTCGACAGTGGTGGTTGGCTCATATGGAGCCGCTCGGCGGCTCGACCGAAATGTAGTTCCTCGGCCACGGCTACGAAATATCGCAGATGCCTAATCTCCATGCGTCGAGATTACTCCCTTTCCCTTTCACTGCCGACTGAAAATGTCCATTCGTCCGCATGTACCGTCGCGTATTGTCCGCGACGGTTTGGTGCGTAGGGCCCCGGCCCGGGTCGCCCCTCTCGGTTTGCTTTCTTTCGCCGAGGCGACTAAGTCGCATCGGCGACTTACTTTGATCCCGACACGGCTCTCAGCTCAAAGTTCGTCCTTCCCGGCCAGTGGATGATTCGGTGCTAGATGGGCACACCCGCGACCGGGGATGTCAGGAGACATCCCCGGTCGCGGTGGGGTGTTTCAATTGGTGGGACTCTGGGTGTCGATGACGTGGGTGCGGGTGGTGTCGATGCGGAGTGTCACGGGTGTTCCTTCGTCGATGTGGTC
>NZ_JBYSXB010000007.1:0-139317 GCF_058781765.1 Arthrobacter sp. FW306-1B-G06A
CTCGGGGACGGGGAGGTCATGGAGTTCGTCGCCGGGCGGGTGGCTCCGTTCAAGCGCGTGCGATCGGTGGAGTTCGTCGAGGTGATTCCCAAGTCGGCGTCAGGAAAGATCCTTCGGCGGGAGCTGCGCGCTAGGGGTTAGGGACAGTCCGCGCCGGCACTCTCCGTGGCTACGCTTGGCCCTGCGAAGCCGGCGGCACGCGCAGGCTTCCATACCTCTCCATTCGGTGCCACCGCAGGTGCACGCCGGCCAAGGCCGTGACTACCGACTGGATGACGACGAGATACATGAGCTGCCGATAGACGAACTGCTGAAGCGGAAGGGTCCACAGTGGACGAAGCGACTCATTGTCGAGCCGGAACGCATAGGCCGCCATCAGGAATTGCACCAGGAGGAAGACAAGCCAGAGCGCGGCGATCCGGACCGGATCAAGGAAGACCAGGCCGTAGATGGCGAAGACGTCCACTACTGGAGCGAACAGCGGCAGCAGCACCTGGAGGACGAGCAGATAGCCGAGCCCGCGCCGGCCGAGTTTTCCAGCCTGCCCGCCCTGCACCACCGCGCCCCGGTGCTTCCACATGGCCTGAAGCGTGCCATAGCACCAGCGGTATCGCTGTTTCCAAAGCGCGCCAAGGCTCGCGGGAGCTTCGGTCCAGGCCCTCGCATCGTCCTGGTACACGACCCGCCAGCCATCGCGGCACAGTGCCATGGTCAGGTCCGTGTCTTCAGCGAGCGTGTCGTCGCTGACTCCGCCAACCCGGAACAGGGCATCGCGGCGGAAGGCACCGATAGCCCCTGGAACGGTCGGCATGCACTCGGCGATGTCGAACAACCTGCGGTCCAGGTTGAAGCCGACGACGTATTCGATGTGCTGCCAGGCTCCGAGGATCCCTCCACGGTTGGCAACCTTGGTGTTCCCTGAAATTGCGCCCACTCGAGGGTCGGCGAAGGGCTGAATGAGGGCGTGAACCGTTTCCGGTTCGAAGACGGTATCACCGTCGACCATCACCACGAGATCGTGGCCGGCGGCTGCAAGCCCGGCATTCAACGCGGAGGGTTTGCCGCCGTTCTCTTTCCGGATCAACATAACACCCGGCAAGCCGAGCTTTTCGACGATGTCCGCGGTGTCATCGGTCGACCCGTCGTCAACCACAATGATCTCCACCGGATGGCTTGATGTGGCGATAGACCGGACTGCGGCTTCGATGCCGGCGGCCTCGTTGTACGCGGGGACGATGACGCTGACCGGCTCCGTGACCTCGGGCCGGACCGGCACGTCCACCCGGCGTCGGCTGCGGCCCGTCGCAAGGGACCGGCGCGCCGCTCTCCGGTGGCGCGCTGCGCACACCACCACGAGCACGGCCCGGACCACTGTCACGACTCCGGCCGCAACGAGCGCCCAGGAGATGGCGGCGATGAAGAAATCGCTGAGCCGTATTCCCCACACCAACGCGTTTCCGCTGATCTGCTCTCCCACCGAGGCATCGCGCATGCTTGCGATCCCGACGGCGTCGCCCGCCGTCGTGACCCGGAAGCCTTGATCCGCGACCTTGGTGAGGACGGAGTCGAGCGCCGTGACCGTCTGCTCCCTGTCTCCGCCGCCGTCGTGCATGAGGAGCACCTGGCCCTGCGGGCCTGAAGGGGTGAGGTTCTTCTCGATGGCGGCGACTCCGGGCCGCTGCCAGTCCTCACTGTCCTGGGTGGTGAGCACAGTGAGATAACCCCGGTCCGCAGCGGTGCGCATCGCCGCCCACGTGCCGTCCCGGACGGCGTCGTTCTCGGAGCTGTACGGCGGACGCAGGAGCGTCGAGGCACGGCCCGTGATGCCGGCAATCACTTGCTGGTCGCCCTGGACCTCAAGCTGCTGGCGCCAAGCCGGGGCGCTCCCAAGGTCCGCATGTGTCAACGTGTGCACCCCGATCTCGTTGCCGTCCGCAAGGATGCGGCGCACGAGGTCGGGATTGTCGATGGCAGCTGAACCGACCACGAAAAACGTGGCATGGACATGGTGCTTGCGGAGGACGTCAAGGATCCGGGGAGTCCAGACCGGGTCCGGACCGTCGTCGAACGTCAGCGCGAGCGTGCGGTCCGGCGGACCGACGGTACGAACGGAGCCGCCGCGGGAATCAACCACCGGCCCACCGTGCGAGACCGCGTCCGGGACGGTACTCGCGGAGCCACCCCCGGGCACCGAGTCATCGGCGATCCCGGCGAGGTGATGCATGTACCCCTGCACGACGAGTGCGACACCCAGTGCCAACAGGACGGCCAGAAGGATGAACCAGTGCGCCCTGACACTGACCGGAGCAGTGCGCTTGCTCAGGCGGCGCGCACTCACGGGTGCGTCGGCGTGGACGGCCGCGTGGCCTGGCCCGGAGCTGACCCGCTCTTGCCCGGACCCGTCGGCGACGTGCTCGGCTCAGAGGACGCAACCGGCGCAAACGAGGCAGCGTGCTGCGCGGCCGCACCGTTGATCGGTTGTGCCACAGCAGCGGGCGAAGGAGAAGTCACCGGAACACCGAAAGCGGCCGGCGTCGAAGGCGCAGGCAATCGGCCCTCGCCGGTCGGGAGCCCATCCGCGTTGGAAGGCGGAGTCGATGGGGATGACGGAAGACCACGGGCTGCCGGAGCGGCCGGTGGCGCCAAGGGCTTCACTGCGGCCGGCAAAGGTAGGAACGGCGCCGCAACGTTGGGCCCTCCTATGAACGCAACCAGCAGGAGGATGACATAGCCTCCTGCGAGCACAAGGGCTCCGAGCCCAATAAGCTTGAGCCTCCGCAGGCGTCGGCCTGAGGCGTCGACGAAGACAGGCCCACGCGGCGACGCGGATCCAGGCTGATCGGACGTTCTATTAAAAGCTGCCATCGGGCACCAACCTTAGAGGATTCGCATCCCGTAGCCCAAAAAGCGTCTTGTGCGACGATCCCCAGGGTTCAAGGTTCAAAACGGCTAGCGCTTCGCCAGCGTTCGCAGGAGTTTCAGGGCCACGGAGATCGACGCGAGGTCCACCTGCCCGGGCTTGGTGACCTCCATGAAGGTGTCCTTGATCCTCCCGAGTTGTTCCTGGCGCCCGCTCTCCCACTCCACGATGCGGTCCACGGCAGAGGCTCCGGAGGCCCCGCTCGCCCGGGTCGTCCGCATGACGGAAATCGTGATGTCGACGACGGCGGAATAGGCGTCGTCGCGGAGGGCTGCCCGAGCCAGGGCTTCCCACCGGCTTTGCCGCGGCAGGTCAGTGATGCGCAGCAACAGCGTTCCCACGCCGATCCAATGAATGACCGTGTGGTACATGTCGGCGATGGTGGTGAGGGGTTCATCCACCTGCTCCGCCACCAGCGAGATGTCCAGGAGGGAAAAGCTCTCCAGCAAATCGGAGGCGCGCCGCCCCAGGTCACCCGGCATCCCGACGTCGTTCCAATGCGCCAACCGTTGCTCGGCGCGGTCAAGGTCCGAGCCGCGCAGGAATTCCGTGGTCCGGGTCCGCAGCAGATCCACGGTCGGCCCGATCCTCCTTAGGGCTTCCGCGACGGGTTGGTCCCGATGGTCATGCGTCACGTACCAGCGGGTTGCACGGTCAAGGAGCCTGCGCAGTGGAAGGGCCACCGCGGCGGCGTGTTCGCTGGGAAACCCGGGAGGCAGGCTGGCGATCCTGTCCACGAAACGCTGCAGCTCATAAGCCTCGCGGACAACCACGAAAGCCCTGGCCACTGCCGCCGCGGTGGCCGTGGTCTCCTCGATGGCGCGGAAGGCGAACGTGATCCCTCCAAGGTTGATCATGGCGTTGGCCACCACCGTGCAGATGATCTGCCGACGTAACGGGTGGGAGTCCAGTTCGGCATCAAAGCGCTCGGAGAACTGGCGGGGAAAATAGCCACGGAGGACCCGCTTGAACCAGGGATCGTCGGCGAGGTCGCTTGCGGTGAGCTCCCTCGCCAGCTCGATCTTCGCGTAGGCGGCGAGCACCGACAGCTCCGGAGAGGTCAGCCCAGTGCCTGCCCGCAGCCTGTCTTGGAGTTGTTCCGTGCTCGGCAGCGCCTCCAGGCCGCGGTCCAGGTCCGCTGCGTTCTCCAGCCAGTCCATGATCCGCTCAAAGCCGGGACCCAACTCCAGCGCGAGGTGCCGGTCATTGAAAAGGAGGACGTTCTGGTCCATGTTGTTTGCCAGGACCAGGCGGCTTACTTCGTCGGTCAGGGAATGCAGGAAGCCCGCTCGTTCCTCGGGCCCCATTTTCCCTGCCGCAATCATCCGGTCAACGAAGATCTTGATGTTGACCTCGTGGTCCGAACAGTCCACGCCGGCCGAGTTGTCGATCGCATCGGTGTTGAGAAGGACACCGGCGAGTGCCGCCTCTATTCGGCCGCGCTGCGTGACGCCCAGGTTCCCGCCCTCCGCCACGATCCGGGTCCTCAGCTCGTTGCCGTTGACCCTGATGGCGTCGTTGGCTTTGTCGCCGACGTCGGTGTGGTCCTCGGTGGAGGCTTTGACGTATGTTCCGATGCCACCGTTGTAGAGCAGGTCCACGGGCGCCCGGAGAATGGCCTGCATCAGGGCATGGGGAGGCAGCGAGGCCGTCCCTGGATCCAGGCCGAGGGCGGTCCGGACCTGTTCCGTGATCCCGATGGCTTTGGCCCGGCGGGAGTGGACACCCCCGCCTTTGCTGATCAGTGAAGGATCGTAGTCGGCCCAGGACGAACGGGGAAGACCGAAGAGGCGCTTGCGTTCTTCGAAGGACGTTGCCGCGTCGGGGCTCGGGTCAAGGAAGATGTCCCGGTGGTCGAATGCCGCCACCAGTCGGATGTGCGGGGAGAGGAGCATTGCGTTTCCGAAGACGTCGCCGCTCATGTCTCCGATGCCGGCCACGGTGAAGTCTTCGCCTTGTGAATCCATGCCGAGCTCGCTGAAATGGTGTTTCGCGGATTCCCACGCGCCGCGGGCCGTGATGCCCATCTGCTTGTGGTCATATCCCACGGATCCCCCGGAAGCGAAGGCGTCGCCGAGCCAGAAGCCGTAGTCCCGGGCCACGGAATTGGCCGCGTCTGAAAATGACGCTGTGCCCTTGTCAGCTGCAACCACCAAGTAGTAGTCATCGCCGTCGTGGCGCACCACGCCGCCCGGGGGCACCACCGTTTCCCCGTCCGCCGTGGTGAGCAGGTTGTCGGTGAGGTCCAGCATGCCTTTGATGAAGATCTTGTAGCATTCCAGGCCTTCGGCGAGCCAGGCCTCGCGGTCCATGGCAGGGTCCGGCAATCGCTTTGGATAGAAGCCTCCTTTTGCTCCTGTGGGCACAATGACGGAGTTCTTCACATTTTGTGCCTTGACCAGTCCCAGGACCTCGGTCCGAAAATCCTCGCTTCGGTCAGACCAGCGCAAACCACCGCGCGCCAAGGTTCCGAAGCGCAGATGGACGCCTTCCACCCGCGGTGAATACACCCAGATCTCGTACTTCGGCCGCGGAAACGGGGCGCCTGCAATCGCGGCAGGATCCAGTTTGAAGCTCAGGTGGGCCTTGCCCTGGAAGTAGTTGGTCCGCGTTGTGGCTTCGACGAGGTTCATGAACGTGCGCAGCAGCCGGTCTGCGTCGAGGACAGGGATGTCGTCGATCGCGGCGAGCAACTCCTTTTTCGCGCCCGCGGTGTTCCGCATACGGTCAGGCCCGTTCAGCGTTGGATCGAACTTCGCTTGGAACAGGGCCAGGAGCGCACGTGTTGCCCGGACGTTGCCGATCAGCGTGTCCGCGATGAATCCGTACGAGTTGGTGGTCCCCAGTTGCTGGAGGTATTTCGCGTAGCTTCTCAGGATTGCGGCCTGCCGCCACGCAAGCCGTTCCCGGATGACGAGTGCGTCGATCCGGTCGGATTCGATGTCCCCCCGCATGGCGGCCGTGAAGGCATCCGCGAGCAGTCCGCTGGTTCCCTCGGGGTCAACGCTGCCAGGAAACTTCACGCCGAGGTCGTAAAGAAACAGCTCCTGGCCGCCCCGCCGAAGCTCGAAAGGCCGCTGGTCCAGCACTTCGAGCCCGAGGTTATGCAGGAAGGGCAGGATCTGCGTCAGGCTCCTGGGCCTTGTCAGGTAAAGGCGGATCCGGGCGTCCTCCACGAGGGTGCTCGGCGCACCCGTCCTGATGTATACCGTGAGCAGGGGATCCCCGAACGGCCTGCCGCCTGCTCCGTCCAGGTCGAAGGTCTCGAAGTTGACGATGTCCCCGAGCGCGGCCTCCGCCTCGTAAACGGCGCGATAACCGGCGGGAAAGGCGTCGGACCAGAGCCCGGCGAGCCGTGCGGCCTCCGCCGCCGGGAAGCGGTCGCGGATCGCGTCGTCGAGCCCGTCCGACCATGAGCGGGTAGCGGCGATCAGGCGCCGCTCCAGTTGGGAAGGGTCGAGGACGGTGGTGCTGGACGCCGGAGCGTCGGGCGCGGCACCTACATGGATCCGGAAGAACACCCGGGCCATGGGTGACTCGGTCAGACGGACCTCGAAGTCTACAGAGTCCGCCCCGAACGCCCGCTTGAGTTCATCTTCCATCAATAGCCGGACCGCCGTGCTGTAGCGGCGGCGCGGGAAGAAGACGAGCGCGGACACGAACCGTCCAAAGCTGTCCGGACGAAGGAACACGCGGATCCGCTGCAGCACCTCGGCACGGAGAATTTCGCCCGCCAGGCGCGCGAGGTCATCCGCTTCGATGTGGAACAGTTCGTCCCTCGGAAAGGTCTCCAGGACGGCCATCAATTCCCTGGCCTGTTGCGATCGGGGCGTAAACCCCAGCCTTTCGCTGACTGCCTGGACCTTCTCCCTGAGAACCGGAATCCGGCGGACCGACTGGTGAGCGGCACCGGCCGTGAACAAGCCCAAGAAGCGTCGTTCGCCGGTGGTGCGGCCGGCCCGATCGAACATTTTCACGCGAACTTCGTCCAGGTACGAGTGCCTCAGGACTGTGGACCTGACCTCCGAGGTGGAAAGGGCGAGTGCTTGGGAGCCGTGGATACCCGGCACGCCTGGCCCGACGCCTCCGGCGGCGTCCCCCTCTGGCCGCCTCAGCAGACCCAGCGCGGCGCCTTGCCGTTCGACGAGCAGGTCCTGGCCACCCGCCGTCGTGAGTTTGCCTTCGGTGTAACCGAGAAAAAGGAAGTTTCCGTCGTCGAGCCAGAGGAGCAATTCCCTGAGCTGTTTCGGTGGCGGCGCCACATCGCGCGGGAACCCGTCCACCGAGGCGACGGCTTCGGCGAGCTTGCCACGGATGGCGGATCCGTCGCGGGTGGCAACCCGGACATCATCCAGCACTCTCTGCAGGTTATCCGTCAGTCGCCTCACGGCAGCCGCATCGGGCAGCCTGCCGATCTCCGCGGCAATCCAGACCTCGGTTTCCCCGGCCTCCGGAGGGGTTTCGCCCTCCATGGACGTTCCAAGGCGGACTTCCAGTAGCTCGTGGGACACCGGGTCACGAAGCACCCTAAAGCTGGGATGAACCAGCAGATTGATGGACGTGTCGTCGCGGGTGAGCTCCGCCGTGACGGAGTGGACCAGATACGGGATGTCGTCCGTCACGACTGCGACGATGCTGGCATCCAATTCGGTCAAGATCCCGACGGCGGTTTGCCCGGGCGCGCGCGACGACGCCAGTTTCAGATGGTGCCCGGCCCGCGCACGGAGCGTCTCGGGACTATAGCTCCTCAGATCCTCCGGGGGCACCTGGGCAAAGTATTCGGCCAGGAAAGCTTCACTGGGCTCAAGCGAAGATGCTGCCTTCGTCTGCTCCGCCGGCACCGATCCGCGTGTCATGTCACCGCGCCTCCACTGCGGGTGCCACTCGCAAACTGGGGTTGACGATCCAGCCCTCCGCGCCTCCCTTCATCATGGCTGGCCGCACAGACCGAGTCCAGATGCCGGAACAAAGTACCAGGACATGACGCGGGCGCGGGCCGTATGGCCCGCGCCCTGCTGTCGGCGTCGGTGGACTAGTGCTTCCTGAAGGCGCCTTTGATCTTTTCACCTGCCAGCTTCAGATCGGCCCTGACCTGACGGGACTTGCCCTCAGCCTTCAGCCGGTCATTGCCGGTGGCTTCGCCGGCCGCTTCCGTGGCCTTGCCGTGGAATTTACCGGCAGCGTGATGGATCCTCTCACCCCAACCCATGATGGCTCTCCTTTGTCGGCGGCCCGCGGCGGGACACCGCGAGGCCGCACTTAAATTGTAGGGACGGAACTGCGGCAAAGGCACGTCCCGGCCGGGAAGCCTTGACACTCAGGGAGCACGGATACGGGTCCCGTACCATGGGGCGGATGGTGTTCATACGGCTATACCGCGAAGGCAAACTCGAACGCGACGATGTCCGGGCCCACGAGATCGAAGCCCTGGCCCGCCAGGACGATGTGGTCCTGTGGATCGACTACACGGACCCGACGGCGGATGACCTGCTCGGCGTCGAAACCGTGTATGGGCTTCACCGCCTCGCCGTCGAGGACGCCGTCCACGACTTCCAGCGGCCCAAACTGGACCGGTACCCGAACCACCTTTTCCTCTCGGCTTACCAAGCGGCTCTAAAGCCTGGCACCGGCGAGCTGACCGTCGTCGAGGTCTCGGCATTCGTGACCCATAACGCCCTGGTGACTGTACACGGGCCGGAGTTCGACACCGACGAGCTGACGGCGCACTGGGACTCGGAAACCGACCTCGCCCAACACGGGGTGCCCTTCCTCTTCTGGGGCCTGTTGGACATGATCGTCGACGGGCATTTCGACGCCGTCCAGGAACTCGATGGCTACATCGACGCCCTCGAAGAGTCGCTTTTCGACGACCACTCCCCCGACCATGACCTGCAGCGGAAGACGTTCGAACTCCGCAAGAACCTCGTCCGGCTCCGCCGCGTCGTCCTGCCCATGCGTGAAGTCCTCAACACCCTGCTCCGGCGCGAAGACCTGGTCGGCTGCAGCCCTGCGATGCAGCCCTTCCTGCAGGACGTCTACGACCATGTGCTGCGTGCCTCGGAATGGACGGAATCGCTCCGCGACCTGGTCACCACCATCCTGGAAACCCACATCAGCATCCAGGGGAACCAGATGAACCTCGTCATGAAGAAGGTCACCAGCTGGGCTGCGATCATCGCCGTCCCGACTGCCGTGACGGGCTTCTTCGGGCAGAACGTGCCCTTCTTCGGCTTCCAGAGCGACTATGGGCTCTGGCTATCCTGCGCGCTCATGGCCGGCGGCTCAATCTTCCTGTACCTGGCGTTCAAGAAACGGGACTGGATCTAGCTGGTTCCCCTGGGACGTCCTCTGCCCTACTGGTCGTCCTTACGGGCGGGAAGTACCAGGAGCGCATCCCCAACCGCGCGTTCCGAACCGCCCGACGGGCTGTTCTGGACTCTTCCTTCGGCAACGGCCGTTGTTGAGCCGCCGCCGTCGAGGTTCATGGCCTGGACCATGCCGAGCGACACCGCGACGTCAGCCTCTTCCTTCAAGCTCAATCCCAGGGAGGCAGTCGAGCGTCCGTCCGCCGTGACGAGCATGGTCCTGCCCTGAGCGTCGGTACCGGCGAAGGTCCGGGGGTTCCGCTTGTGGACCCAACCGTAGTAGAAGCTGTTTCCGTCGTTCGGGTGCACCATGCCGTCATGCCGGGCGGTGACGTCCACGCTGCCGTCCTTGACGAGCAGCGGGCCGCCGTTCACGACGCTCGTGGCCTTGTCGGTGTGCAAGGGCTTCCCATCCTGGCCGAGCAATCCGGCGTCGATCTTCAGCTTCGCGCCTCTGGGAGCGAGCGCGCGGAGCCTGGCGACGTCTGTT
Source organism: Arthrobacter sp. FW306-1B-G06A (assembly GCF_058781765.1). Classification (NCBI taxonomy): domain Bacteria; kingdom Bacillati; phylum Actinomycetota; class Actinomycetes; order Micrococcales; family Micrococcaceae; genus Arthrobacter; species Arthrobacter sp. FW306-1B-G06A. Next base: position 9,776 of record NZ_JBYSXB010000007.1, read on the forward strand.
CCGGTGGCCTGGATGGTGTGTCCGCCCGCAGGCACGGCCACGCCACGGGTTTCGGCGACGGCAGTCACTGTGTCTTTGCTGTCCACGGTCACTTCAAGACCCGGACCGGCAGGCGTGGCCGGCCCGAACTCCGGGGTGAACGTGACGAGCTCGCTGGAGTTCGTGCAGGTGACGTCCTGGAGCGGGCCTGAGGTAGGCAAGTCGTTGGCGCCGCCACAGTTTCGGATCAGCCCGGGTACCCGGTCGATGCCGTCCAGAGCGGCTTCTCCGGCAGGGGAGGCGATCTTCCCTGACCAAGTCAATCGCTGGATACTGCTGGCATTCTTCTTTCCGTCAATGACGAGGGCCGGGCGGTCCGCCACGGCTTCGCTGAGAATCCTGCCTCCGTACACACCGACGCCGGCGGGGTCACCTTCGGCGCCGGCCTTCGGGTCGAAGACGAAGAAGCCTGCGTTGACGGCGGCGATGGCGTGGGCGTCCGCGGCCAGCTGGCTGGTTGTCTCCCGCTTCTCCAGGTCCGGGCCGAATGATGCGGCTAGCTGGCCGTCGTACTTCCGGGGGTCGATGGTGATGACATCAAGATTCCACGGTCCGCGCGTCTTTGTGCTGGGTTCGGAGTCACCGTCCCAACCGGTATAGATCACTGAGGAGGCAAAACCGGCGGCCTTGATCTTCGCGACGACGGAGGCACCGTCGGCCTGTGCGGCAAAGTGGCCGGCACGGACCCGGAAGCCCAAATCGCCTCCGGCGTCGGCAAGCTGCGGCGACTGGACATGTTCAACGCGGGCATCGACGCTGGCGGCCTTGAGCTTGTCGGCTGTGCGCTGCGCCGTGGCCTGGCTCGAGAGCGCCGACGTCGGAGCATCCGGATCCGGCGAATCAGAGGGAATCGCCACTTCGGCTGTCCAGAAGAGCGAAGAGTCAGCCCCTCCCCTGCTGATTTTGGTGAGCGTGACGCCCGGAGCGAGGGTTGTCACGATCCGATTCTCAGGGAGGTCTGCGGCGCCAAGGTTGAGGTGGGAAGCCTGGTCCGTGCTGTTGCTATTTGAGCGCACATCGTCCGCATGGGTGGGGCCCACCGGGGTGAGGAGCGCTGAAGAGACGGCCAGAATGAGTCCGCCAGTGAGGGCACTGCGACGCTTGAGGGAGGCTTTCATGCGTCCACCGTATAGAGGCCGGCCGGTCGTTCGGACAGGTTTTCCGGGTTTCGAGGCACCTGTTGACCGAAGCTTCATGCCGCGTTCACCTGCAGGACGAAGACCGTCCGAAGCATGGGCGTTGGCTGTCCGCGGATTGGGTTCAGGGCAGAATGGAAGGCATGCCCCTCACTACCTTCGCCCTCGTACGCCACGGCCAGACAGACTGGAATGCCCAGCGCCGGCTGCAGGGATCCACCGACATACCGCTGAACGACGTCGGCCGCGGCCAGGCGCGCGACGCCGTCGGCGTCCTGTCCGCCTACGAGTGGGACGCCATCGTTTCGTCGCCGCTGAGCCGGGCTGCGGAGACCGCCGAGCTGATCGCCGCAGGGCTGGGACTCACCGTGGACCGGCGCGTGCCGGAGCTCACTGAGCGCCGTTTTGGACCTGCCGAGGGCCTGCAGGCAGGACCTGAATTGGACGCCCTGCGCATCCCCGGCGGTTTCCGCGGCGCGGAAAGCGAGGACAAGGCAGCCTCCCGCGGCTTGGCTGCGCTGGAAGCGCTGGCCAAGGAGTTCAACGGCCGCCGCGTCCTGGTGGTCGCCCACGGAACGCTCCTCCGCGTGAGCCTCGGCCGTGCGGTGGGCCGCACTCTGCAAAGCATCGACAACGCCGTGCTCAACCTTGCCCACCACCATCCCGTTGACGGCTGGCATCTCGAATACTTCAACGGCGAACGCGTCATGGCCACTATTCCCGGCTGAGCCGCACCGGGTCGAAGGCATATCCACCGGGACAGCGGCGTGGGAGACTGTTCAGCACGGACAGGAACTCTTTCCGAAGGGGATGGTCACCGTGGCGGCAATTGGTCTTAACGCCGTCGAGCACATCGTCGTCTTGATGCTTGAAAACCGCTCATTCGATCACATGCTCGGATACCTCTATGCCGCTTCCGGCAATGTTTCGCCTTCGGGGGACCTGTTCGAGGGCCTGACCGGCACTGAGTCCTGCCCCGCATCCGCTGCCGGTGTTGTCGGCGATGGCGAAGGGATTCGCCGTCTGCGACGCCTGGTTCGCGTCCGCTCCGACGATGACGATGCCTAACCGGGCCTTCGCCTGCGCCGGCACCAGCCAGGGCAACTTGGATGACAAGGCCAAGCGGTTCACCGTGCCGAGCATCTTTGGGCACCTGGGCAACCACGGCATCCCGTGGAAGATCTACGGCGAAACCAAGTCGCCCCTGACGAAACTCGACTTCGACGACACCCGGCACGCCCCGCCGTCGAACATTGGCCTGTTCGCGAACTTCCAAGCCGACGCGGCAGCAGGGAAGCTCCCTGCATACGCTTTCCTTGAGCCGTCCTGGTCCTCGACGGGCAACAGCGAACATCCCAACTACAACGTCGCTCTCGGTGAGCAATTCCTTCTCGACGTCTATCGCGCCGTTCGCGATGGGCCAGCTTGGGACTCCACGCTGCTCATCATCACGTATGACGAACACGGGGGCTGCTACGACCACGTCGCCCCGCCATGGGGCGCGACACCGCCGGACGACGCCGCGGGGGAATTCGGTTTCGATTTCACCCGCTTCGGGGTGCGGGTGCCTACCGTGCTGATCAGTCCGCTCATCCCCGCCGGCACCGTCTTTCGGGCCTCCGGCGCTGTCCCGCTCGATCACACGAGCATCCTTGCGACCATCGAACATCGTTGGAACCTGCCGGCCCTCACCCGCCGCGATGCCGCGGCGCCCGACGTCGGCGGGGCCTTGAGACTCGCCGTCCCCCGCACCGACGACCCCCTCGCGGGCGTTCGGGCACCCAGTCCCCCGCCGACCACGCGGGCCCTGGCAGAACAACCGTCCCACCTGGAGCAACTGCGCGAGGAGCTCCTAGCGCAAGCGTAAGACCGGGTGCCGCCCTAGGATCGGGCTTTGGCTGTGTGAGTCCGTTTCAGGCCGCGGTTCCGTCGGCGGGGCCGATCCCGGCGGGCGCCGTGTCTCCGCGCCCGGTCCACGTCTTGATGGCAGTCCACGCGACGGCGGCAGTCGGTACGGCTAACAAGGCCCCGATAATGCCTGCGAGCATCGTGCCAATGGCCAAGGCGAGCAAAATGGCCAGTCCGTGGATGCTCAGCACCTTGCCCATCAAAACGGGCTGGAGGAAATGGTGCTCAAGCTGGTTGGCCGCGATGAGGACAGCGAGGACGATGAGCGATGTCACCGGACCGTTCGAGATCAAGGCGACACCCACGGCGAGGGTACCCGCAGCGGTGGAACCAACGATGGGAATGAACCCGCCGACAAACACAAAAACGCCCAGAGGCAGGGCAAGCGGGACGCCGAGGATGGCCCGCATTGTTCCTATGATCACGCCGTTCACTGCTGCGATCAGAGCCGTGCCGCGGACGTATCCTCCCAGAACGACGGCGCTTCGTTCCGCGGCCAGGTGGGCCTTTCCGCGGTGAGCCGCGGGAAGGAATCCGAAGAGGAAGTTCCTGATCTTCTCGCCGTCCTTGAGGAAGAAGAACAGGATCACCACCATAAGAACCAAGCCGGCCAGGATTTCAGCGACCGTCCGCGCGCCGGTCAGCGCTTCGGCGCCGAAGCTACTGCTCGTGAAGAAGCGCTGGATGGAATCGGCCACGGATCGGAGCTGCTCGTCGCTGACTTTGAAGGGGCCGTTATTCAGGAATTGGTGCAGTTGCTCGATGCCGGCAGTGAATTTCACGGCAAGCTCCTTGGATTGCGCCCTGATAAGAAAGACGATTCCGGTGATGACTCCGCCGAAGACTGCAAGGATCCCCACGAACGACGCTGCGACGGCGAGGGCCCGGGGCCACCGGTGCGCAGTCAGCCAACGCACAAGAGGCGAAATTGCCGAGGCAAGAATGAGCGCGATTGTGACCGGGATCATGACGAGCGGAACGCTGGTCATCGCCCACACAATCACCGATGCCAGGGTGATGACCAGGAGCATCTGCCCTGAACGGATCCCTGCCCGGCCAAGGCCGTCGGACCACATCGCCGACATCGTGCGTTTGCTCGGCGAATTGTTGCTTTCAGTCATTGGATTCCTTCCTGGTGGTGGCTCCGGCACTGAACGCCCCGCCGTCGTGCATTCAGGCACGGTGCGCTAAGAACGGTCGGAGCTCTTGCCCTTATCGCTCATGCCTCACCCTAACGGCGAGCTCCGATGGAGCCGCAATTTCGGCCGACGGCTAGCTCGCCACGAGCGCGGCAGTCCCCGAGGCCGCCGCGAAATAAGGTTCGTCGGTGCGTTCGTGATCAATGGGTTCGAGGTGGGTGACGCCCGTTGCATATGCGACGACGCCGGCAAGACTGCCGGTGCGTTGGTGGGCTTGCCGTTGCCGCGCGGCTCCCGTGCCTTGGCTGAGGATCCTTTGCAGTCCCTCGTTGGCGTAGTGTGCGTCCCCGGTCCCTTCGAGGGCATCGCGGACGTGGGAGTGGAGTGCGGCAAGGACGTGCCTTGCTGTGGCGGGCTTGTGCGTTCTCGGGTGGAGCAGCTCGCCGTGCACGCCGAACCGGCTGGCCCGCCACGTGGCCTGGCGCAGTACGGGGACAGAAACCATGTCCGGACGCTGTCCGGATTTCCATTCCCTGGCGGCTGTATCCACCAAGGCACGCACCAAGGCCGCGATCAGCAGGGCATCCCGGGCATCAAGGCAAACATCCGAGACACGGATCTCGACCGTAGGGTGCCGGGCAGACAGGCGAGCGTCGAAATCCGGGCTCATGATCACTCCCGTTGCCGACAGGTCGGCCACCAAAGAGTGGTAGGCCGCGGCAGATCCGAAGACATCGGTGGGACCGGCACTGGACCATCGGTTCCAAGCTTGGGTCCGGAAACTGGCGTAACCACTGTCGGACCCATTCCAGAACGGTGAATTCGAGCTCAGTGCAGTCAGCACCGGCAGCCAGGACCTGATCCGGTCCAGCACTGCCACGCCTTCCTCATCCGAGTCAACGGAAACATGGACGTGGTATCCGCAGGTCAGCTGCTCTCTGGCAGTCATAGCGAACTTTTCCAGGAGGGCGTCGTAGCGCTCGGTGTTTGTTGCATGCGGAGCGATCGCCAGCGGCGACGTCGCGAGGGCTGCAATTCTCGCGCCCGCCCTTCGGGCCAGCGAATCTGCGTAAGAGCGTCCGGCACCTATTTCAGCGCCGAGGGCACTCAGGCTGCTGTGCGGGGAGGTGATGACTTCGATTTGCTCCTGCTGAAGCTCGATCGCCAACGTCGGGCCGAAAGGAGGAGCCACCCCCTGGGGACCGGCACCATGAAGGCGCACGATATCGCCGGCGAGGGGCACGGGACTGCCGTTGTCAGGATCTACGATCAGGAATTCTTCTTCAACACCAAAAGTACGCACTTGCCAAGTGTGGGCCACAAAAGCTATGCCCCACGACCACAAGTCGCAGGACCTCTGGCATCAAACATCTCTGGTCAGTTTCGAGACGCGCAACTGCTGCTAGCTGGCCGGCGTCACGACGTCTTCAAGGACTGACCTGTCGAAGAATCGGATCTCGCCGGTCGCTTGGAAGAACACGGGAACTACCGATGTGTTCGCGTCCTTCGAGGTTTCGTAGATCTCCGGCGCGCTGCCGTGTTTTCGGGCGATGGTTCCTACCAACTCGGTGCCGCGAACCCTGACGGTTCGATACTTGTAGCTCATGTGGACCCCTCTCGTCAGCCACAGCAAACGCTACTCCTGTGAAGCGCAAAGACCAGCTGGGCAGCTGCGTGGAGCTTGATTATCCTGCGTCGCAGAGCAAGTGGTACCAACTGTCGGCGAGCACTTCTAGCGCGTGGTCGCGGTTTGGCTCGAGCTTGCGCCGCGTCCAGAGAGTGGCGACGTAGTCGAGCTGGGTGAAGGCGAGTGTTCCGCGGATGTGGTGCGTTTCTTCAGGGAAGCGCCCGGCAAGCTGCATGCCGCGGACAAGGTCGGAGATGACTTCCTCATGCCAACCCTCCACCAATGTCCGCACTTCGCGATCAACCGCAGCAGCCTCGTCGAGGACGTCGAGGTACGGACGGAAGACCGGCCAGAGCGCAGCGCGCGACTCGAGCCAGGCAAGGATTCCCGGCAGTTTGCCATCCCGCACCACGTCCACGAGCTCGACGGCGGTCGACGCACTGTCGGGACCATCCGCGCGGTCGAGCACGGCATTGACGCGCGACATGAAGTCCCTCATCAGATCGCTCCGCGAGGGGTAGTACGCGTAAAAAGTCACCCTCGTGGTGCCGGCAGCGGCGGCGATCTCGTCGATCGTGGTTGCCGCGTAGCCCTTCTCTGTGAAGAGTTCGAGTGCCCGTTCGACGATCACGTCGCGGGTCAGCTGCTTCTGGGCTTCTCGCAACGACGACATGGGTCAATCCTAACCGTGGTGTGCGGCAATTGTGCGGAGCAAGAGCAAAGGATGCGCGTCGCCAAGCGAGCTGACAAGCCGTAAAGAACTGCACGCGCCCACGTGTTTGGCAGCAGACCTGAGCGAGCGTCCTGGAATTTGGACATCTATCAGAGCGAGCGTGCTGGTGGATGGCCATATATGTGAGCGAGCGTCCGGGGTGGCGAACGGGGCGGGGGCGTCAGCTCCCCGGCGGCGAAGCCCCCTTCCGCCGCCGTTCCGCCGTCGCGCCGTCCCCTTCCAGACGCTCGCTCACCTTTGGGGTGTTTCCGGCCGACGCTCGCTCACATCATGTAAGCGAGGGTCCTGGGTGACGGGCCGGCGTCGGCCAGTCGGCGCAATTTCGGGACGGGGATCCGGTAGTTGATCGCCACAGCGGTCCCGGAGCCGTCCTTGTCCTCCCAGCGCAAGAGCATCGAGTCGCTGTCCTCCCCCGGCTCGCAGTAGTCCGGTGCGCCGACCATGGGCGTGAAGCCGACCGACTTGAGCGACAGGCCGAAGGCCTCGGTCCAGAAGTACGGCTGGAAAGTGAACTCGGGCGCCGCGTCGCCCTTGAGCAGCCCGACGGCGGCGGCCTTCGCCTGGTCGATCGCGCTCGTCCAGAGGGGCACCCGCCGTACCCCGCGACTGCTCGGGTAGAACGCCACGTCGCCGGCGGCGACGATATCCGACCGAAGCCGGCCGCGGGTATCGACCCGCAGCGCGCCATCGACGAGGAGCCGGGTTCCGGCCAACCAATCGGTGTTCGGTTCGTCGCCGACGGCGGTGACCACCAGATCCGCTTCAAGCTCGGTGCCGTCGGCCAAGACAACCCGCGTCCCGGCGTCGGACTCCATTAGACGGGCTTTCCCGCCGACAACCACTCGTAGGCCTTGCCTGATGGCAGAGGAGGTGAACATATGCCCCAGGTAGTCGCCGAGCTGGCGCGCGAGGGGCTTGCCGTCGGAAACGAGCGTGACTTCGCAGCCAAGGTGCAGGCAGCCCGATGCGACCTCCATTCCGAGCGGCCCGCCGCCGATCACGACCACCGAAGGAAGCGATGCGAGTCGCTCCCTGAGCAGGATCGCATCCTCGATGGTGCGCAAAGTGAGCTCCCTGGAGGAGCCTTTCCCTTGCGCTCCCTCCCTGAGGCGTCTCGCCCGGGAACCGGAGGCGATCACGAGGCCGTCAAACGGCAATTCATCGCCACCGTCCAGATGAACCAGCCTGGAGTCGACGTCCAGCCCCGTTACGCTGACGCCGAGCAACTCGCTCGCTCCGTGGCCCGGCTCGGGAAGCTCGTGGGCCTGGAGGGCGTCGGCGTTGCTCCCGTTAACACTGTGCAGCAGCGCCTTCGACAGGGCGGGACGGCTGTACGGTTGGTGGCGCTCGTCGCCAACCACCGTCAAGTCGCCGTCGAAGCCCGCTGCGCGCAGCGAGTCGCATGCTGTGAGTCCGGCGATGCCGTTGCCGACCACCACAATCCTGCGCATGGTCATGCCGCAGCCAATCGGAGCGCCGCGACCGGGCAAACCCTGACCGCAGCCTTCGCGGCATCAAGCCCGGCACCCTCCACGTCCGGCACATCGATGACCAATTCGCCGTCGTCATCCAGGTGCATCAGCGACGGCGCGGCTTCCTCGCACAGGCCGTGGCCTTCGCAGCGGGGACGGTCCAGTTCGATCCTCATGCCGCCACTACCTTCTCAACCTGGAGAACCTCGAAGCTCCGCGTAATATTGCTCGGCTCGCGGACCTCATCGGAGAGGGCCAGGGTCTTCACCCTGCGGGCAAGCGCTTCGATGATCGCGTGTGCCTCGAGTTTCGCGAGGCCCTGGCCGGCGCAGCCATGCGGTCCATAACCAAAGGAGAGGTGGCCCACGGGGTTTCGTCTTACGTCGAAGGTGTCAGGGTTCGCGTAGTGGCGCGGGTCCCGGTTGCCCGCGCCGAAGAGGATGCCGACCTGGGCACCTGAGGGTATCGTGACTCCATCGATCTCCACGTCGCGCGTGGCCTTGCGTCCCCAGATGTGGACCGGAGCCCAATAGCGCAGCACTTCGGCGAACGCCGCGGGAACCAATTCCGGGTTCTCCCGGACCAGCTCGAACTGATCGGGGTGGCGGCCGAACAGCGCGACGATGTTGCCGATGGAGGCAATGGTCGTGTCGACGCCGGCTCCAAGATACTGGTGGATGATGTGGCCTGCTGAGCCTTTGGGAATGTCACCGCGGGTCTCGGCGTCGAAGATGCCGCGGCCGATCGAGCCCGGAGCGAGGTCATCCGCGGTGACCGAGGAGCACCAGCCGTACAATTCGCCGGCGATCGGGAAACTCTCCTGGGTGCGCTGGTTCAGTGGACCGATGACTTGCATCGCGGCCTGGCCCCAGCGCAGCATGTTGTCCTTGACGTGGCCGCTGAAACCAACAAGATCGGCGACGATCTCGATCGGGAAGGCCCGGGCCAGGGCATCGATGGCCTCGAAGCCGCCACTGGTGGCCAGTTCCGCGACGAGCTTGTCCGCCTTTTCGTCGATGACGACTTTGAGGCCGCGAAGGGCCCGGGGGGTGAGGTTCTGGGACAGCGTGGCGCGGAGCTGCGTGTGGATCGGCGGGTCGGAGGCAAGGGAGGTGCCCTGCAGTGCCTCGTTGACCACCGGGTTGAATCCGATGCTGGTGGACGAGAAGGCCGCCGGATCGCCGAGGGCATTGCGGATGGCGTCGTAGCGCGTCAGGACGTACAGCTCGTTCTTCGGAAGGTGGACCACGGAAGCCTGCTCGCGGAGCGCGGCATAGGTGGGGTAGGGGTCGACGAGGATGTCGTCAGCCCAGATGTCGATGTCTGACTCGATAGGTGCGGTCACGGGGTTCTCCTTGTGGATAGTAAGTGGTCGGGTCAGTGCCGGAGGTCTTAGACGGCGGCCTCGGCGCTTGCTTCGGTGGTCTCCGTGATGGCATCGGCGGTAGGCGCTGAGGACCGTGCGGAGATGAAGAGGGTGAGAACGGCGGAGAGGGTCGCCGCGACGCCCGCGCAGAGATAGACGGTCTGGAAACCCTCGCCGAGGGACGTCCCGGCGACCCCCTGGATCCGCGGCTTGGCTGCGGCGAGGGCCTTGACCATGCCATCGACCGCCGGGGCCGGAGCACCGCCTCCCGCTGCCTGGCCGGAGAATTGGGCGACGATGCCGTCCCAGCCTGAGAGGAAACCAAGCGGCGGCACGTGCACCAGTCCGGCCACTGCATCTGCGGGCATTCCGGCCGCCCCGAGGATGCCGGCAAGGGGACCAGCGAAGACTGTGGCTCCAATGCCGAAGGCGATGGCCGAGCCGATCACAGGACCGAGGGCGAAGCCGAGGTCGCGCAGGAGATTCGTCGTGGCGGACGCCATGCCTATTTGTTGGGCCGGGACGGTGTTGATGGCCACTGCGGTAACGGAGCCGACCGTGAGGGCGAAGCCGACACCCAGCACGAGCAGAGGCGGAATGAATGCTGTCCACGGCGTGCCGCCGAAAGTCTCCGGGGTGCCGAGTGCGAACGTGGAGAGCCAGAACCCGGAAACGGCCATGAAAGCGAAGCCGGCCGTCAGTACCCAGCGTGGGGCAACGTGGTGGATGAGCCACCCGACCACCGGGATGAAGGCGAATGCCGGGCCCTGGATGAAGACGAATAGAACTCCGACCTTCCAGGTCTCGGCCAGGGCCAGGCCGCTGACGGCGACGCTCGTGCTGAAGCAGATCGCAAGGAAAGCGAACATCCCGGTGACGGCCACAATCCCGGTGATCGAGTAGGAGCTGTTCTTGAACAGCGAGAGGTGGATCAGTGGCTGAGCGGTGCGCGACTCGATGATGATGAAAGCGATGAGCAGGATTCCGCCGGCGATGTAGCTTGCGATAACCTGCGCGCTGCCGAAGCCGGCGTCGACCGCCGTCACCGTGGCGTAAAGGACGGCAATGAGGCCGACGGCGAGAGTGAGCTGGCCGGGCATGTCCAGTTTGCGCCCCTCGGCGGCTGCGGAATCTTTCGCGCGGACCGCGATGAGAAGAACGACGACGGCAACAGCGGCCGCAATCAAATAGGCCGCGCGCCAGCCACTGAAGGCGTTCGAGGCGCCTGGTCCACCGCCGGGCACGGTGAAGAACTGCGCAGTGAACCCGGCAAGCACCGGGGAAATCACCGCGCCCAGTGACAGGAACCCTGCCCAGGTGGCGATGACCTTCGCCCGGGCGCGGTGGTCGGGGGTGATCGCCGCGATCATGGAAAGCGAAATGGGAAAGAGTATGCCCGCCCCTATGCCGCCGATGGCCTGCGCGACGATCATCACGCCGGTGGAGGGCGCCATCGCGGCCATGACCGAGCCGATGACGCTGACGGCAGCGCCGACATAGAGCAGCTTCCTGCGCCCGAACATATCGCCCAGCAGTCCCCAGCTGAGCTCGAACACCACAATGCCCATCAGGAACATGCCCGCGATCCAGGTCAGGCCAGCGCCCGAGGTGTGGAATTCCACGGCAAAGGTGCCGCTGAGGGCCCCTGGCAACGCGTTGGTGATCTGCGCGAGGGTGACAGCGCTGTAGGCGGCCACGAAAGTGGCCCGTACAGAGCCGCGGCTCGCTACCGAAATGGTTTGACTCATCGATGAAACTCCCTTGTTTCTGTTCGATCTGGTTCATGGGGACTGTATGAGACAGTGTGGAGTTAATTCTTACAGCATGTCAAGGAAAATTCTCTTGTATAAATTTCTTGACAGTATGTAAAGGAAAGTGTGATGCTGGCTGCATCGCAACGGAGCGACGGCGCGGTCACACTGCGCGGCGTCCCTGCATTCAACATCCGATCTTCAAGGGAGAAGACCCCCGTGAGTCACACCACCCCCACCGGCACCGCCGACGTGATTGATGCGCCCGCCGGGCAAACCGCCAACACGGTCCTGGGCCCCGTACCTGCTTCTGAACTGGGCGTCGTTGCGGTCCATGAAGCGTTGTTGTCGGTGCTCCCGGGCGCCCAGTACGCTCCCGACATCTCGATGGACCGGGCGGAGATCTTCGAGGCCCTGGCTGCGAAACTCACGGAGTTCCGTGGGTTCGGCGGGCAAACGATCGTCGACAGCACCGGCATGTTCCACGGCCGCGACCTCAAACTCTACGAGGCACTCTCCCGCTCCACCGGCGTCCACATCGTGGCCTCCACGGGCTTGGGCCCGGAGGAAGAACTCGGCGGGTACTTCCTGACGCCACAGACCAACCCGCCCACCCCGTGGCCGGCCGAAAAGTTCGCCGATCTCTTCGGGAGGGAGGTCAGCGAGGGGATGGTGGCTCCCCGGCTTGAACGCCGCGCCGCCGCGGGCATCGTGGCCGCCATCGCCGACCGTGCCGGGCTGACCCCCACCGAGGAAAGCCTGTTCCGCGGCTCCGCCCGCGCCGCCAGGGACACAGGTATTCCGGTCTCCATCCGCTTCGGCGCCGACGCCTTGCACGACTTGGACATCGTCCTGGATGAGCAGATCGGGGCCGAGCGGGTGCTTGTCGGTGACCTGGACCGCAAGGACGCCGCCGGAACGGCCATTGAGGTGGCCCGCCGCGGAGCATTCGTCGGCATCGACCACGTGGGCTTGAACGACCATCCGGGCTACCTCAGCGACCAGGAACGCACTGCACTGGTACTCGAACTCGTCAGCGCCGGCCACGCCGGCAAGATCATCCTCTCGGGCAACTCAATCGGAGTGGCCAAGGGCCTCCCGGAGAACGAGCTGCCCTACAGCCACGTGGTGGCCACGTTCGTGCCCCACCTCAAGACCCAGGGCCTGAGTGACGAAGACGCCCAACGCATCCTCGTGGACAATCCGCGCAATCTCCTGACCGTGCGCTCAGCACCCGCCCACCCGCAACAAGCTTGAGAACCCCTGAGGTGAACGAATGACCAAGGTCAATACAGTGCTGGGAACCATTCCGGCCGAAGAACTGGAAATCGTGGCGGTCCACGAACACATCGGGTACGGCATGCCCGGGTCCGAACTCGACAGCAAATGGTGGAAGACCCCGGAACAGGCCTATGAAGAAACCGTGCCGAAGTTGCGGAAGTTCCGCGAATACGGCGGCGGCACGTTAGTGGACGCCACGGGTATCTGCAACGGCCGTGACGTCGACTACTACAAGTCCCTGTCCCGGAAGACCGGGGTGCACATTGTGGCCTGCACCGGGTTCGTCGGCGGCGACACCGCCCTGCCGCATTTCTCCCGCGCCACCGTGGACTACCTCGCGAAAGTGTTCATCCACGAGATCACCGTGGGCATCGGAAACACCGGCGCCAAAGCCGGCGTGATCAAGGTGGGCGTGAGCCGCGGTGGACGAATGACAGAGCTGGACAAACGAATCTACCGGTCCGCGGCCCGCGCCGCCGTCGTCACCGGTGCGCCAATACTGACCCACCTGGCCATCGATCCAGAGCCGGCGGTTTCCATCTTCAACGAAGAGGGCCTCTCCCTGGACCGCGTGCTCTTCGGCCACGCCGACGACGGATTGAACGCTCCGATCACCCCGCATGACTGGATCTACGAGCAGGGCGGCCGAATCGGCTTCGATACCTTCGGCTACGACCTCGAACTTCCGGATCCCCCGTTTTGGGGCCGCAAGCGCGCCGAACGCATGCAGCACTTCGTGACCCTCGTGAAAAAGGGCTACGCAGACAAGCTGCTCGTTTCGGCGGACGCGAATTGCAGCCCGCTGGGCTGGCCGGGGGTCAAGGGCCACACGATCAACTACATCTTCGAGGACATGATCCCCGACATGCGCGCCGCGGGAATCGACGACGCCACTCTCAAACTTCTGCTCGAAGACAACCCGGCCGGCTTCCTGTCGCTGGACGCCTGACTTCCGGACGGGCACCACAATCTACCCGCTTCTCCAGACTTGGTCCCAGGCCAAGGAAGAGTCAAGAAAGTGATCCAAACAATGAAGGCTGAAGACATCAAGAACCTCAACATCGCCATCGTCGGCGCAGGGTATGGGGGCGCAGCTGCGGCCAAAGCCCTGAGCCTGCTCGGTGCGAACGTCAACGTGTACGAGCAAGCGTCGCAGATGCGGGAGGTTGGCGCCGGCATTGGATTACGTCCCGCCACCATGGACCGTTTCAGCAGGTGGGGGATCTTCGATGCTATCGCCAAGGTCAGTTCGCCGAGCGACTACTTCGAGATCCTCACGGCCAGCGGAACACCGATCTTGAAGGACACATGGCCGGAGTTCGGCGAGCAGGCCCACACCTACCTCATCCACCGGGGCGACTTCATCGAGGCCTTGCTCGGCGTGCTCCCGAAGGGAATGGTGCACCTGGGCCACAAGCTCGAGAAGATCGAGGAAATGGACGGCCGTTCCGTGCTGAGCTTCACGAACGGCAATACCGTCGAGGCAGACCTCGTGGTGGGTGCCGACGGCATCAAATCCGTGGTCCGCGAGCAGCTCTTCAGCGACAAAGGCCCCGTGTTCTCGGGAGAACACGCTTACCGTGTGGTCATTTCCGCCGACGACGCCCACGGCCTGGTGGTTGACGACAACCTACGGATGTACATCGGCAAGGGCACCAAGGTCTACCTGTTGCCGCTTCGCCACCGGAACCAGGTGTCCTTCGACATTACTGCCCTGAACCCGGACGGTACCTGGGCGCCGAAGGTGAGCAAGGAAAGCCTCCTGGAAACCGTCAGCGGATTCGACGAGCGCATCGTGAACATCACAAGGGGCCTCGACATGAACACGGTCAATGTCCGCGCCGTCTACGACATCGACCCGGTCGACTCGTGGCACACCGACTCCGTGGTGCTCATGGGCGACGCGGCGCACTCCATGTTGCACCACCAGGGACAAGGCGCAAACTCGGCCATTGAGGACGCAGGTGCACTCGCCGACGCGCTCACCCGGGCCGCCACGGTCAAGGAGGCGCTGGCCCTGTTCCAGGCAACCCGAAAGCCGGTGACGGATGAGCTGCAGCGCATCTCCCGTCAAGGCTGGAGCGAGGAAGAGGTCAACGATGTCTTCCCGGGTCAGAAGCCCACGTCGCAAAAGCCCGCCAGCGCGCCCGTAACAGCAGAAGCGAGGGCATGAACGCCATGGCCATCCATCCGGAAATCGCCAAGGTCCTGGCCACTTTGCCGGCACCCGATGGTTCGCCCTTGGACCCTCGAGCCATGCGCGCCGGCGAGGCAGCCCAGGTCCCGCCGCTGGCGGAGCGGCTACCGCTGTACTCGGTGGACGACGCTACGGCTGTCACGTCGTCGGGCGAAGTGCCGGTGCGGATCTATACGCCGATGGAGGCCGACTCCTATGGCCTGCTGGTGTACTTCCACGGCGGCGCCTTCTTCCTGGGCAGCCTGGACACCCACGACTACGTGGCACGCGCCCTGGCGAAGGAAACCGGACACAAGGTCATCTCGGTTGGCTACCGTTTGGCTCCCGAGGCCGTGTTCCCTGCAGGGCTTGACGACTGCTACGGCGTGGTCCGCTGGGCGGCCGGGAAGGGCGGAAACCTGAAGTGGGACGGGAAGAACCTCGCCGTCGCAGGTGATAGCTCTGGAGGCAACTTCGTTGCCGCCGTCGCCGCGAAAGCCCTCGACGACGGGTTCAAGCAGATCACCCACCAGGTCCTGTTCTACCCGTCGCTGGACCTGGATTTCGACGTCGAGCGTTACCCCTCACTGCGCGAAAACGCCGAAGGATACGGGCTGGAGACGGCGGGCCTCAAACCCTTCAACTCGTTCTACCTTGAGAACGGGGCCGACCCTGCAGACCCCCGTGTCTCCCCCGTCAAGCGGGAAGATCTCGCCGGGCTTCCGGCAGCGCTGGTCATCACCGCCGAGCACGATCCCCTCCGGGACGAGGGCGAACTCTATGGCCGGCGCTTGGCGGAGGCCGGCGTCGAGACAAAAGTGACCCGCTACCCCGGCGCCAATCATGGTTTTGTCCAGCACTTCTCCTGGATACCGGAGCTGTACCGGGCATTCGAGGAGACGGGCGAATTCCTGAACGCGAGGACCGGCCAATGACGAAGCCGCTTGCTGTACATCCCCTCGTCTCCCCGTGGGGTCGCTTCGGCCTCTACAGCTTCTTCATCGACGCCGCCGAACCGGCCATCGTCGACACGGGGATAGCATCCTCCCCCGCCGACGGCATGGTGCCGGCACTGGAGGCAATCGGACGCCGGATCGAAGACGTCCGCTGGATCCTGCTGACCCATGGGCACATCGACCACATTGGCGGCGCCTACGCCCTGTGGGAGCTCACCGGACGGCGCGCCCAAGTGGTCATTCATGAGGCCGACGCACCGTTCTTGCGCTCGCGCCGGGCCCATGTGGACGAATACCTTTCCGGGCGGGCGCAGTATCTGCAGGATCCCGACGGCGAGGCGAAGCTCACCGCGGCCACGAATGCCGTGATCTCGGGCGAGATGGAGCCGACGCTGTTGGTGCGGGGCGGCGAGACCATCCCGCTGGGCGGCGGCGCCACGGTTTCGGTCCATTCGCTTCCGGGCCATACCCCGGGGTCGGTGGCCTACGTCCTCGACGGGCAGAATGACGTGTTCGTCGGAGACGCGGTCCAAATCCACGGCGCGGCAAACGGCTTTCCGGGGTTCGTGGACCCGGTCGCCTACCGCTCGAGCCTTGAGTACCTGCGGGATGAGGTCCGTCCACGGCACTTGTACCTGGGGCACCCGTACCGCCACAGGGACGGCACGCCCTACGGCGTGGAGCTCGACGCCGGACAGGCAAGGGAAGCGCTCCAAGGGAGCCTGGACATCGAGGCCCGTGTCAGCAATGCGGCCGGCGGTTGCCTGGCCTCCGGCTTGCAGGACACAGACTCGCCCTACTCCCCTTTCACCCGCGTGGCCGAGGACCTTGGATACGACGGGGACCCCACGCTGGAGCCTTCCCCGTTCTTCACCACCCTCCACGGGTACCGCACGTCGCTGGACCATTTGATCGAAGACGAGGAGTAAACACTCATGGATGACTTTCAGTTCCTGGATGCAAGCGGGCAATCCATAGCTGTCCGCAAGGACCTTCGGGTCCCGATGCGGGACGGCGTCGAGCTCGCCGCGGACGCCTACCACGGCCCCGAAAACAAGCCGCGCCCGGCATTGGTGGCACTCAGCCCGTACGGCAAGGAGCTGCAGGCCCTTGCCCTCACCACTCCCCCGCAGCGGCGTCCCAGCCCCATGTGGGACGGCTGCATCGAGGCCGGGGACATCGCCAGGATCGTCAAGGAAGACTACGTCCATGTCATCGGCGACCTCCGAGGCTCGGGCTTCTCGGGCGGCGAGCACATCGGCAACTACAACGCCGGCGGTGTGTCGCTTGGCCAGGACGCCTACGACTTCATCGAATGGGTCGCCGCGCAGCCATGGTGCGACGGGAACGTCGGCATGGTGGGCATCTCCTACTTCGGTTCGATGCAGGTTCTGGCCGCCGCCGAGCGTCCGCCGCACCTCAAGGCGATCTTCGTCTCCGGCGGCCATTACGACTTCTATGAAACGACGTACCACGGCGGCATCATGTGGTTCATGCCGCGTGCCGCCCGCGAAGGACGCGGAGGGGACTCGGGCTGGGCGTTCACCGACAACGTGAAGTCCCGCATGATCGAGAAGCATTCTCCAGGGGAACTCAAGAAGCTCGTCGCCGAGCGCCTCGAGGATCCGGACATCGCGGCCTGGCCGAACCTGGTCCATGTACTGAACTACCCCAAGAACCACGAGGCCTGGTTCGACATCGTCATGAACGAACTGGACGGTGAATGGTACGAAGAACGCAACCCCATCACGCTGGCCCCAAACATCGACATCCCGGTCTGGCTGCAGCTCGACCAAGGCCGCGGGTGGACCCTTGACGGCACCATCGAGTTGTACAACGCACTCAAGGGCCCGAAAAAGCTGACCATCGGCCCCTACCCGCCCATGCAATCACGCCCCTTCATCGAGGAGCACGACAAAATGTTCCGGTGGTATGACTACTGGATCAAAGGCATCGACAACGGGGTCATGGACGAGCCGCCCGTCAGCGTCTTCGTGGAGGGCTCGCGCGAAGTGGTGACCGCCGGGCAGTGGCCCCCGAAGGACATCGAGTACAAGTCCCTCTATCTCCGGCCGCGCCACAAGCTGTCGGAAGAGCCGGAGCCGATGGGTGCCGAGTACGCCGCCCCGGACGGTTTCTACCAAGCCCCATTGACGGTGACCGACAAGGTGGAGATCCTCTCGTCGAGCACCCAGCCGTTCGAGCAGGACACGGAATTGATCGGCGCAGGCGCCGCCCACATCTTCGCGGAAATCGACCAGGCCGACACAAACTTCATCCTGCGCCTCTGGGACACCGCGCCGAACGGGGAACGCCAGCTGATCACCACCGGCTACCTCAAGGCATCGCACCGTGAACTGGACGAACGGACTACCGAGGGCAACCCCTACCACCCGCACACCCGATCAGTGCCGGTGGAGCCCGGGACGATCGAGGAGTACGTACTGCGCCTCTACCCGTTCGCCAACACGTTCAAGGCAGGTCATCGCCTCACGGTTGAACTGTCCAACGATGAGCCGCTGGCCGACGAGCACAACGCACTACTCCCGCCTGACGCCTTCCACTTGCCGGTAGGCCGCCCCGTCACGCACAAGATCTACCGCGACGCCACCCACCAGTCGCGGCTCGTCTTGCCGTTCACGACGGTGGCCGGCTCAGCGCACCGGGTTGTCGGACCGCTTGACTAAGCTTCGCGTCCCGGGACGCTCGCTCACTTTTAGGGTGCTATCCGTCGACGCTCGCTCACATGATGTGAGCGAGCGTCCCTGCTTTTGCCCATATATCAGAGCGAGCGTCGTGGAATTTGACCGTATAAGCGAGCGAGCGTCCAGGAAGCGGCACCTAGGCCGACCAGGCAAAGGGAGCGGAGAAGGAGTTCTTTCCGGCGTTGTCCCAGGTCATCCCGAACACGTCCACGCGGGCCGTGCTGGCTGTGCCCGCGGCCAAGGTGTCCGCCGGGAATCCTACCCCGCTGACTTTCACTCCCAGCCCGGTGGCATCCATCGGAGACACGAAGTCCTCAACGGCCAAGTCGACGGCACTGCCGACGCGGACCTGGTGCGAACGACCGTCTTCGGTGTAGGCGATTTCCAGGGATTCCATTCCCGCCATTTCACCGATCAGGGGTGTGAGGCCCTCCATCGGTCCGCCGAGCTGGCCACCGAAAACAGCGCCGAGCGCTTCGGCTTGCTCGGGTGAGGCGGCGGCGTCCATCAGCACGCCGAGTTTCCATCCCCCGTCGCTCATGAGGGCAGGCGTATCGGCGACGACGCAGACCGTCAGGCCACCGACGTCGACGCCGTTTACCTCACCTGTGTCCACATGAAAGGCCAGGGCCACGTTGCATCGATCGTTATCCGCCGGTGCGGTCAGCCCTGAAGTGGAACACGGGCAGACCATGTCGCAGTTGCAATTCTCAAAATACGTACCCTCGACGTGCCACGACATCTGGGGCTCCTTTCGGCGAGGCATCCCCAGAAAAAAGTCTCCTCGCGGCCCGGAACAGTGTCAACGCTCTCCGGATCGCTCACGGGTCCATGGGTCGTACCTCGATAGGCCACAGCCTGGACTCTCCGAACTTGCCGGCGATCTCCACAGCCCTTGCCATGTCCACGCAGTCAACCACGTAGTAGCCGGCCACGATTTCCTTTGTCTCGATGAACGGGCCGTCCGTCACCGTAGGCCCGCTGCCGTTGTTTCTCACGAACTTCGCTTCTTCACCGAGTTCATGAGCCTCCACAAATTCTCCGGAGGCCCTGAGTTCCTGCTGCAAGGAGGTGTGCGCCTCCATGATCGCGTCGATCTCGGACTCTGGAAGGGCGTTCCAGGCGTCGAAATTGTTTTGAATCAGCAAGAGATGTTTCATTTTTTCTCCTTGACGGCGGATGTCGCATTGCTATTCGGCGTGGATTCAGATGAGGACGAGGACGCAGAACCAGTCTCCGCCAGGCGTTTGCCAAGGTAGCGGCGTTCCGCCTCGGATGGTGCGAGTTCGCGGGCCCGCTGGTATTCGTCCCTCGCCTCCGACCTTCGGCCGAGCCGCCTCAGGAGGTCCGCTTTCGCGGCGGGCAGAAGGTAGTACCCCTCGAGCGAGCGGGATCGGTCCAGTTGCTCGATGAGGGTCAGCCCGGCCTCCGGACCTTGGGACATTGCGACGGCGACAGCGCGGTTGAGTTCGACAACCGGCGACGGCGCAATCTGCGCAAGGGAGTCGTACAGCAAGGCCACCCGGGCGAAGTCTGTACTTCCTGGGGTGCGGGCGGTCATATGGCATGCCGCAATAGCGGCCTGGACACGGTAGCTCCCTGGCCGGGATCGGTGTGAAATGCCAAGCCGTTCGGCAGCGGCAAGGAGCGCAACGGCCTCGGCAACCTCAGCGTGGTCCCACGATTCGCGGTCCTGCTCCTCCAACGTCACCAAGTCCCCCGCCGCGTCCGTTCGAGAGCTTCGCCGGGCATGGTGGAACAGCATGAGCGCGAGGAGGCCCATGGCCTCCGGTTCCTGCTGTGAACCGGCAAGCAACGAAACGAGCAAGCGGTTGAGGCGAATCGCTTCCCGCGCAAGGGACTCCCGGATCAAGGAATCGCCGCCCGTGGCGGAATAGCCTTCGTTGAACATGAGATAGAGCACCGCCAGGACCCCGGACGTGCGTTCGGCTCTCAGCTCCGGGGGCGGTACCCGATACGGGATTCCTGCGTCACGTATCTTGGCCCGTGCGCGGACCAGCCGCTTTGACATGGTTGCCTCCGAGACGAGGAACGCACGCGCAATCTCACCCGTCGTCAGCCCTGCGACGGTGCGCAGCGTCAACGCAACCCTTGCGTCGAGCGGGAGGGCAGGGTGGCAACAGGTGAAGATCAGCCGCAGCCGGTCGTCTTCCGCACCCGGATCATTGCTGCCCCCTTCCCCCAGGCCTTCGAGTTGGGCGATGATCGCGAGTTCACGGACAGCCCTCTTTTCACTGGCCGCACTCCGCATGCGATCGATCGCCCTGTTCCTCGCCACTGCGGTCAGCCAAGCCCCGGGGTTCCGCGGAACGCCGTGCTCCGGCCAGTCGACCAATGCCTTTGCGAACGCGTCCTGGACGCAATCCTCCGCCAGGCTCCAGTCTCCCGTCACCCGGATGAGGGTTGCGGTGATCCGGGCGTTCTCCTCGGCGGAGGCAGCCTCGACGGCGGTCCGGGCATCCGTCAGTTCTCTCGCCATTTCATCTCCCCGCTCAAGACGCCGGACGCCGGGCGAACCGCTACAGCCCGAGCGGCCACACTGGCCTGATCTCGATCTTGCCGAATCGTGCCATGGGATGCTTGGACGCCACCTCGATGGCCTCATCGAGATCGGCACACGCGATGACGTCGTAGCCCGCGATCCACTCTTTCGTCTCCGCAAACGGCCCGTCCGAGACAACCACTTCGCCCGCCCGCACCGTGACGGTGGTGGCGTCCTCGACGGGACGCAGCCGGTCACCGTGACGGGTTACGCCGCGGGCTTCCATCTCGGCCACCCATTCAACGATATTGTCCTCGGCGGCGACATATTCCGGCGCTGCCGGGTCGTTGCAAATGAAAAGCATGTACTCCACGATGACTCCTTCTTCTCGGTTGATACACCATGACGACGGGCGGGACGTCGCGAAAAGGACACTGCCTGGGAAATTCTTTTTCGGGTCAAAATGGCTGTGATCTTGCCCCTTGACTATGTTGACACCCACAATGACGCGGGCAAGACTGATCATAGGTCCGCGTCCTACGAGGTGCAGGACGTCTGGCCCCTAAGGGGTGGACAATGCAGATTCCGGCTCCATTTGATTATGAGCGCGCGAGCGACGTCGCAAACGCGCTGTCCCTCCTCGAACGCCACGGTCCCGAGTCGCGCATCATCGCCGGCGGGCACAGCTTGCTGCCGATGATGAAGCTCCGCCTGGCGCGGCCGGAGTGGCTGATCGACATCAACGACCTGACGGAACTGGAATTCATCCGCAGGGAAGGCGAGCAGTTGCGTGTGGGCGCGTTAACCCGCCACACGGCGCTCCTCGAGTCAGCCGAAGTCGCCGAGCTCTTTCCGATAATCCGCGACGCCGAGCAGGTGATCGCGGACCCTGTGGTCCGCAACCGTGGAACGATCGGCGGCTCGCTCTGCCAAGCGGATCCGGCCGAAGACCTCTCTACCGTTTGCGATGTCCTGCGCGCCCAGGCCGTGATCCGCGGGCCCGACGGCGAACGGATCGTCGCGATGTCGGATTTCCACCGCGGCCCTTACGAAACCGCCGTGGCGCAAAACGAACTGTTGTACGAAGTCCGCTTCACGATCCGCCCGCGCTCGGGCAGCGCCTATGAAAAAGTGGAGCGCCGGGTGGGTGACTGGGCAGTCGTCGCGGCCGGGGCCGCCGTCGGGCTTTCCGCAGACGGCACGGTGGAGGAGGCCGCCATCGGGCTGACGGCGGTCGGGCTGGACGGCACTATCCCCGAGGCCGAAGCCGTGCTCCGCGGACAGCAGCCGCAGGAAGACCTGTTCGCCGAGGCTGCCCGCATCGCAGCAGCCGCTTGCCACCCGGTGGACGACCAGCGCGGGCCGGTCGACTACAAGCGGCACTTGGCCGATGAACTCACCCGCAGGGTCCTGCGCCGTGCTTGTGCACGCGCGGCAGGCGCACAGGAAGGCTGAAAGCAATGCAGGTCAGCATGACGGTCAACGGGGACAAGGTGACCCGGGAGATCGAACCCCGCGTGTTGCTGGTCCATTTCATCCGCGAAAACCTTGGATTGACCGGCACGCACTGGGGATGCGACACGAGCAACTGCGGAACCTGTGTGGTCCTGATGGACGGACAACCGGTGAAATCGTGCACCGTGCTGGCAGCCATGGCCGACGGGCACGACATCCGGACCGTCGAGGGACTGGCCGTCAATGGCACGCTCGATCCGGTGCAGCAGGGGTTCATGGAGGAGCACGGCCTGCAATGCGGATTCTGCACTCCAGGCATGATGCTCACGGCCAGGGCCCTGCTGGACCGCAACCCGCATCCCGACGACGGCGAGATCCGCCAAGCCATTTCCGGCCAGATTTGCCGCTGCACCGGTTACGCGACGATCGTCCGCTCGGTGAAGTGGGCCGCAGCCCACCCGCCCGGTTGGGACGCTGAGACGGACGCCCAGGCGGACGACGGCGGTGCCGGAGGGACCATCGAAGAAGAGGTGACGGCATGACCACCGTCCAGGAGCATGCACCCAACCCGGCGGCCGGAGACCCGGGCCGCCCGATCGGGTTCGGCCGCCTCCAGCGCAAGGAGGACCCGCGGTTCGTCCGCGGCAAGGGCAATTACCTCGACGACATTGTGCTGCCCGGCATGCTGCATGGGGCCATTCTGCGCGCTCCCGTTGCGCATGCCCGACTGGTTTCCATAGACACGTCCGAAGCATTGGCGCATCCCGGGGTCCTCGCCGTTATCACCGGCAAGGACCTGCAGGCCCTCAACCTCGCGTGGGCGCCCACCCTGTCCGCGGACGTCCAGGCAGTCCTCGTCACGGACAAGGTCCGCTTCCAGGGCCAGGAAGTCGCCTTCGTGGTCGCGGAGGACCGCTACGCCGCCCGGGACGCCTTGGAGCTGATCGACGTCGAATACGACATGTTGCCTCCGGTGATTGATGCCCGCCGCGCCCTCGATCCCGGCGCGCCGGTCATCCGCGACGATATCGAGGGCCGGACGGACAACCGGATCTTCGACTGGGAGATCGGCGATGCGGCCGAAACCGAGGCGGTGTTCGCCGCTGCCGACGTCGTCGTCGCCCAGGAGGTCGTGTATCCGCGCGTGCACCCGGCGCCCATGGAAACCTGCGGCGCCGTGGCGGACTTCGATCCGATCGACGGCAGGCTGACCCTCTACGAAACGACCCAGGCCCCGCATGCCCACCGGACGCTGTATGCGATAGTCGCCGGCATTCCGGAGCACAAGATCCGGATCGTCTCCCCCGATATCGGCGGGGGCTTCGGCAACAAGGTGGGCATCTATCCCGGCTATGTCCTGGCCGTCGTCGGTTCGATCGTGACCGGGAAGCCGGTGAAGTGGGTGGAGGACCGCTCGGAAAACCTGATGTCCACGTCGTTCGCCCGAGACTACATCATGCAGGGCGAGATCGCGGCCACCAACGACGGCAAGATCCTGGCAGTCCGGACCAGCGTGCTGGCAGACCACGGCGCCTTCAACGCGACCGCACAGCCCACCAAGACCCCGGCCGGCTTCTTCTCCATCTTTACCGGGAGCTACGACCTGAAGGCGGCCTACTGCAAGGTCACTGGTGTCTACACCAACAAGGCCCCCGGTGGCGTCGCCTATGCCTGTTCCTTCCGCGTGACGGAAGCGGTCTACCTCGTGGAGCGCATGGTGGACATCCTGGCCCGGAAACTCGAGATGGATCCGGCAGAGCTCCGGCTCAAGAATTTCATCAAACCCGAGCAGTTCCCCTACGCCAACAAGACCGGCTGGATCTACGACTCCGGCAACTACGAGCCTGCCATGCGGCTGTCCATGCAAATGGCCGGGTACGAGGATCTCCGGCGCGAGCAACTCGAAAAGCGGGAGCGCGGCGAGCTGATGGGCATCGGCGTGTCCTTCTTCACTGAGACCGTCGGCGCCGGGCCCCGTAAGCATTTTGACATCGTGGGACTCGGCATGGCCGACGGCGCGGAACTCCGCGTCCATCCCACCGGCAAGGCCGTCGTCAGGATCTCGGTGCAAAGCCAGGGGCAGGGCCACGAAACCACGTTCGCCCAGATCGTGGCGGAGGAACTCGGCATCCCGCCTGAGAGCATCGACGTCGTCCACGGCGACACCGACCAGACGCCCTTCGGCCTGGGCACCTACGGGAGCCGCTCGACGCCGGTCAGCGGCGGCGCGGTAGCGCTGGTGGCGCGGAAGGTACGGGACAAGGCGAGGTTCATTGCCGCTGCGATGCTTGAGACCCGGCCCGAGGACCTCGAGTGGGAAAAGGGCCGCTGGTTCGTCAAGGGCGATCCAAGCGCCGGCAAGACGATCGCCGAGATCGCCTTCGGCGCCCACGGCACGGTGGCCCTCCCGGAGGGCATCGACGGTAACCTCGACGCGGAGGTGACGTATGACCCTCCCAACCTGACGTTCCCGTTCGGCGCCTATATCTGCGTGGTGGACGTCGACGCCGGTACCGGCCACGTCAAGGTCCGTCGCTTCATCGCGGTGGACGATTGCGGGACCCGGATCAATCCGATGATCATCGAAGGCCAGGTCCACGGCGGGCTGACCGACGGCGTCGGGATGGCGCTCATGGAAATCATCGCGTTCGACGAGGAGGGCAACTGCCTCAGCGGCTCGTTCATGGACTACCTCATCCCGACGGCGATGGAAGTCCCCGACTGGGAGACCGGGTTCACCGTCACGCCATCGCCGCACCACCCCATCGGCGCCAAAGGCATCGGTGAATCCGCCACGGTCGGGTCCCCGCCGGCCATCGTCAATGCGATCGTGGATGCCTTGACGCCATATGGAGTGACCCACATGGATATGCCGTGCACGCCGGCCCGGGTGTGGGAGGCCATGCAGGGCCGGGCCAGGCCACCGGTGTGACATGCCGCTGCACGGAGAAGCCTTGGCCGCTAAGGTGCAGGAACTTGTGGAGCGCCGGGAACCGTTTGTGCGTGCCACGGTAGTCCGCGCGCAGCACCCCACCAGCGCCCACGCCGGGGACACCGCCCTGGTGCTGGCCAACGGGGACATCGACGGGTTCCTGGGTGGCACGTGCGTCGAGGCGTCCGTGCGCGAATACGGCCTGCAGACGCTTTCCAAGCACGAACCCCTGTTGCTGCGCGTCGTCCCCGGTGAACCGTCCCGCACCCGCGAGGAGGGCGCCGTCGAGGTTTCAAACCCCTGCCTCAGCGGCGGCGCCGTGGAGATCTTCCTCGAGCCGCAAATGCCCGCTCCCCGGGTGGTGGTGGTCGGCGCGACCCCCGTGGCACAAGCGTTGGGTGCCTTGGGTGCCATCCTCGACCTGGACATGGAACTCAGCGACGGAGCCACGGCGGAACCGCGGGCCGACGACGCCGCCCTCATCGTCGCGTCGCAGGGCCGCGACGAGGAACCCGCATTGGAGGCCGCGCTCCGGCTAGGGGTGCCGTACGTCGCCCTTGTCGCAAGCCGTACGCGCGGCGCCGCCGTCCTGGCCTCGCTCGACGTCGACGACGGCCAGCGTGCGCGCGTGCACAGCCCGGCGGGGCTGCTGCTGGGCGGCCGGACTCCTGCCGAGATCGCGCTGTCGATCTTGGCCGAGCTAGTGTCCGTGCGCCACCTCGGCCGGACTGCGGACACGACGACTCCGGAGGCTGCGACCGTAGAGGCTGCGACGGCGGATCCGGTGCCGGCGAGCGCCGAACCTGCGAGCGCCATGGATCCCGTCTGCGGCATGAGCGTCGCGGCCGTGGAGTCGACGCTGCACGCCGAATATGCCGGAACGACGTACTACTTCTGTTCCCCTGGATGCAGGAGGGCCTTCCTCGCCGATCCGGAACGATATGCCGCGTCCTGAGCCCCGGACCTCCGGGCCGGTGCGGGCAGGCGCGGAAGACGAGGTGCGGCGTCTTGTCCCGGACGTTTCCGCGCTCACGTCCGCGCTCGACGACGGCGACTATCTTGCCGACGTCGGACTGGCGACCGCACTGTTCCTGTCCGTCCGCTTGCCGCAACCCATCCTGCTGGAGGGTGAGGCCGGCGTCGGGAAGACCGAGGCGGCGAAGGCACTGGCGAAGGTGCTCGACACTCCCCTGTATCGCTTGCAGTGCTACGAGGGCATCGACGTGGGCGAGGCGCTCTACGAGTGGAACCATCAACGCCAGCTCCTGGGCATCCGATTGGCGGAAGTCCGGGACGTCCGTATGGAGGAGGCCGACCTCTTCGGGGAACAGTACCTGCTGCGTCGCCCGCTACTGAAGGCGATCGAGCATCCGGGCCCGCGTCCGGCCGTCCTGCTACTGGATGAGATCGACCGGGCCGACGCGGAGTTCGAGGCCTTCACCTTCGAGCTGCTGGCCGAAGCCGCCGTGACTATTCCCGAGCTGGGCACTATCCGCGCCACGCACCCGCCCGTCGTCGTCCTGACCTCCAACCGGACCAGGGACCTGCACGACGCATTGACCCGGCGCTGCCTGTACCACTGGATTGACTACCCCCGGCCGGAGCGGATCGCCGCGATTGTTCGACGTAGGGTGCCTGGGAGCGCCGAGCCACTCGCCCTGGATGCCGCAGCTGCCATCACCAGGCTGCGATCCTTGGACTTGGCCAAACCTCCGGGGATCGCGGAGGCAATCGACTGGGTGTCCGCCCTCACTGTGCTTGGCGTCGACCGGCTGGATCCGGTTGCGGTGAATCAGACCTGGGGTTCGGTCCTGAAGAATCGCGATGACCTGGACCTTGCGTGGGCCCGCGGCCCGGGATGGGTGGCGGGCGGCAATGCCTAAGTACGCGCCGAGTGATGGCCTGGCGGGCGTCGATGCGGCGGCTTTGGCGGTGGGGTTCAGCATGGCCCTGCGCCGTGCAGGGCTGCCGAGTTCCCCGGACCGTGCGGGCTGGCTGGCCCAGGCGCTCCGGATCGTTCCTCCTACTGCGCGGGAGCCGCTGTACTGGACCTGCCGGGTGGCGCTCGTCTCCTCGCATGAGCAACTGCCGGCATTCGATGCCGTCTTTTCGGCAGCATTTGACGGGATGCTCGATCCGGCAGACACCCGCGGTGATGCCAACAGTCCTCCAGCAATCGGCGCGGCGGAGCACGCCCGGGCCGCTGTAAGCGAGCGACGCCTGGCACATGCCGACGGCCACGTCCCGGCGTCGCGGGCACCCCTCGCCGTCCCCGGCGTAGGGAACGACGACGAATCCAAGGCACCCGGGTTCGAGGCCATCCTGGCCATGGCCTCCGCTGACGAGCACTTGCATGAGAAATCCTTCGCCGAGCTCACCCCCGAAGAAAGTGCCCAGGTGCGCCAGCTGGTGCGGCGCATCGTGCTGGCAACCCCGGAGCGCCGCAGCCGTCGGACACGCCAATGGGCGCACAACGGTGCGAAGCTCGACCTCCGGCGCACCATCCGCGCTGCCCGGCGCGCCGGTGGCGACGCAAGCTCCTTGGTCTACTCCCGCCGTCGCGCGCGTCCGCGCCGCTTGGTGTTCCTGTGCGATATATCCGGGTCCATGGAACCGTATACACAGGTCTTCCTGTCCCTGGTTCAGGGAGCGGTGGCCGGTGCCCAGGCCGAGGCGTTTGTGTTTTCCACCCGGCTGACCAGGCTGACCCGGCGGCTTTCGAACCGGAATGCCGACGAGGCCCTGGCCCTCGGAGCCGCAGCCGCCCCGGACTGGGCGGGTGGCACCAGGCTGGCGGAGAGCCTCCGGCATTTCATCGACGGCCATGGACGCCGCGGGCTGGCCCGGGGCGCGGTGGTGGTGGTGCTCTCCGACGGTTGGGCCCAGGACGCGCCGGAATTGGTGGAAGCCCAGATGGCGCGGTTGCGACGCCTTGCGTACCGGATCGTCTGGGTTAATCCGAGGAAGGCTGGCACCGGCTACCAACCTTTGGCAGGCGGCATGGCCGCTGCGCTGCCCTATTGTGACGCCTTCGTGAGCGGGCACAACTACGCCGCTTTGACGGAAGCGGCCGCCGCGATTCGCACCGAGCGGTCACGCCCGTCGCGCCGATCGAGAGTGGCGGCTGTGCAACCCGCCAGCACGGGGAGGAACAAGCATGAATGAAACGGCCATCGAGCTCGTAGGTGTGACCAAGCGTTTCGGTTCCCTCACCGCCGTCGACGATCTCAGCCTGCAGGTGGAGCGCGGGGAGATTTTCGGCCTTCTGGGGCCCAACGGCTCAGGCAAAACGACCATCATCAACATGATCAGCGGCCTCAGCCGCCCAAGTTCCGGCCGTGTCAAGGTGCTGGGCATCGATCTGCTGAAGGATCCACGCGGGATCCGGCGCTCGCTCGGGACCGTACCGCAGGAGAACGCCCTGTACGAGGAACTCACGGCCGAGGCCAACCTGCGGTTCCACGCCGATCTCTTCGGCGTGCCCAGGCATGGTCTCGAGCGGAAGATCACCGCGCTCCTCGAGTTGGCGCAATTGGAGGAGCGCCGGAAGAGCCGCGTCGCCACGTTCTCCGGCGGCATGAAGCGAAGGCTGGCATTGGTCCGGGCCATGCTCCACGAACCGGAGTTGCTCTACTTCGACGAACCGACCCTCGGCGTCGATGTGCAGAGCAGGCATGCCCTCTGGGACCGGATCCTCGAACTTAAGGACCGCGGTACCACGGTGCTCATCACCAGCAACTACCTTGAGGAAGCGAACGCCCTGTGCGATCGCCTGGCCATCATCGACCGCGGACGGCTCGTGGCGCTCGATTCGCCGTCGAAGCTGCGGCGCAGCTTCGGTGACACGGTGGTCGAAATGCGCACCCATCCGGCGCCTGGGGAAGACATCGTTCAAAAGGTCCTCGCGCTCCCCGGCGTTGTCTCGGCAGTTGCATCCGACGGCTCGCTGAAGGTCACTGTGGAAGGCGGTTCCGATGTCACCGGCAGGGTGGTGACCGCCGTCGTCGATTCCACGAGCCTTGAGGAGATCCAGAGCCGCGAGCCGAGCCTCGACGAGGTTTTCCTCAGCCTGACAGGCAAGGAGCTCCGGGAATGAGCCTCCGCCATGACCTCCGCGTGATACGGGCCGTGGCGGCGACGGACATCCGCCTCACCCTCCGGGAGCCGCTCTTCGCGATCATCGGCGTCCTCATCCCGATCAACTTCCTGCTGCTCTTCCTCCTCTTTGCGATCAGCGGGGGCCAGGCACCGATCGCCGTCGTGATGAACGACCACGGACCGCTCGCGCAACGCTTCGTCCAGGCCATGGACGGCTCGCATTCGTTCATCATCCACACCGCAACCCCGACCGAAGCGGAGAGCGAGATCCACTCCGGCAGCATCGTCGCCGTCGTCACCGTGCCGCAAGAGTTCGACGCCGCACTTGCCGCCCGAGCGCGGATCGAGATTCCCGTGGAAGTCAACAACTTGAACGTCGACTTCACCAACGACATCCGCCGGGCCGTGCCGCTGTCCATCACGTCCTTCTACGCGGACGCCTTCCCGGACCAAGTAGTAGTGACCGCCCGCGAATCCGACGTCCACGCCCAGGACACCGGCTACATTCCGTACCTCGCCGTGAGCATCATGGTTGCCGGCCTGATGCTCGCGTCCCAACTACAAGGCAGCGTCAATACCGCGAGGGACTACGAGCTCGGGACCATCAAGGAACTCGCACTGGCGCCTGTGAGCCGTTTGACCATCGGGGTAGGCAAGGTACTGGGAGCCGCGGTCCTCGCGGCGGCGTCCGCGCTGCTGCTACTCGCCGTCGTGGTCCTGTTTATCGGAGTCCATCCGCTCCATCCCCTCGAAGTATTGGGCTTCGGACTCCTGATACTGGCAGCGTTCCTCGCCCTCGGCGTCCTCGTCGGGACGCTGGTCCGCCGGAGGCAGCAGGCAATCCCCTTGTCCATCGCGGCCGTTCTTCCCCTGTTTTTCTTGAGTGGACCGTTCGGGCCGGCGAACTGGCTGGGTGCCATCCCGGGCGGGATCGCCGCGATATCGCCCCTCACGTATGCCATCGCCGCTTTGCAGCACGCCTTCCACGGCTACCAGACGGCTCCGCAGGGCCTGACTGTCGACGCGATCGTGCTGGCGGGCTTCACCGTGGTGGCCGTAGGGTTCGCGGCCTTCGTGTTCAGCCGGCGGGGGGCGAGGCACTGATGGCGTCCGGGCGTGCCGTGCTCGCTATCGCGGCGAAAGACATCCTGACCTGGTTCCGCACGCCGTCGGCGATTCTGGCCAGCCTGCTGCCGCCCGTCGCGTTCCTGCTGATCATCTTCGTAGTTGCCGGCGCGGTCGGCCGGAACCCGGTCGCCCTGGTGGTCGAGGATAACGGGCCGCAAGCGCAGAGACTCGTCTCGATCCTTGAGAACTCGGACGCCTTCCGCGTCCAGCGGGCGACTCCCTCTGAGGCCACCGAGCTGCTGGACACCCTTCAGGTTGCGGCGGTCATTACCGTGCCCGCCACGTTCGACGACGACTACCGGGCACAGCGGTCCGACCCCGTCAGCGTGCAGATCAACAACCTGAACCTCGACTTCACCAACGATCTGCGCCGTTCAGTGCCAGCCGCTATTACGAATTTTTATGCCGGCCAGCCGGACACTCCGATCATGGTCGGCGTGTCCGAATCGGACCTGAGGCCGCACGACGTCGACCTGGTCCAGTTCCAGCTCGTGCCTATCCTCGTGCTCCTTCTTACGATCATGGGGATCGTCAACGGCGGGTTGGCCGCGGCCCGCGAGTTCGAAGACCTGACCATCAAGGCGCTGTTGCTCTCGCCGATTGGCCGCGGGACACTGATTGCCGGCAAAATCCTGGCGTGCTGGGTGACGACAATGCTCGTGGCGGCGGTGGTGCTGGCCTTGTCGTTCGCCTTTGGGGTGCTCCGGCCTGCCGGCTGGTATTGGTTGCCGGCTCTGGCCGCGATCGGATTGATCGCGCTGGCGGCCGCGGGGCTTGGGACCGCTTTGGGAGGCGCGCTGCGACGCTTTTCAGCCGTTGCCGGGGCAGGCATCAACCTCTCCATCTACCTGTTTTTCCTCAGCGGAGGAATCAGTGTTGCAGCCTTCCTGCCGGATTGGATCCAGGCCGTAGCGCATTTCACACCAACGTTTTATGGCGTGGATGCCTTGGAGGCCGCGATCTTCTACCAATCGACCGACAACCTCGGCCGCGACCTCGCGGTACTGCTGGCTACGGCCGCCGTCGGACTCGTCTTGGGGACTGTGTCCCTCCGGCGGCGGCTCGTCGATTACTAGGCTCCGGTGGCTGCCCCAGTTCCCTTGACCTAGGTGTGCGAAACGTTTCACGCTTGCTTTTCAGTGGTTGGGGGCCAGTGGGTTTCGGTCGGGGGGATTCGCCACCCAGCCGCCGATGCACCGTCGATCAACGTTCGGATCGCGCCCGTGACGATAGGCCGTGTGTCATCCGCGCGGTGCAGCAGATCCCATGCCCACAGCGGCACCGGGGACGTGACGGGCCGGCGGGTCAAGGTGGGTGGCATCGGCGCCGCATGGCGTTTAGGCGATTGCAGCACTGGCCGCCTCAAGCGGGCCACATGTTCGAAGAATGCCGGTCCGGTAATGCCACCGTCGTCGATGTGTGTGACGGACGCCCCGCTGGCCTTCGCGAAGGCCAACGCATAGCGGTTCCACGAGTCCCAGGACGCTTCGTCAACATCGACGAGAACCGTGAGCTCGGCTGCTGGCACGCTGTCGTGACGGGTCGCGTGGTGGGCGCCTGGCATGACCGCCTGCAGTCGCTCGTACATTAGGAGCTCGGCCACCAGGTTCTGCCGCACGACGTCGGCATTCTCAATCCACGCGATGGCGAGGTCGAGGCTGCCTTCGGCCACCCGCGCCGCTTGGGTATGGGATGGCAGGACCCACTCGTCGATACGGATCCGGAGGGTGGGCATTGTCGCGATCCCCGGGGGAAGCCAACTGACATAGCCCAGCCGCAGCGGCAACTGTCGGTCTCCGTTGCGAGCCCGATCGAACGCTCGCGTGGCAGCGGCCAACACCTCGCGGGCGTCAGTCAGGAACTCGCTGCCGGCGGGCGTCAACTCGACATGCCTGCGATCACGGATGAGGAGCTGAGTCCCGAGCTCGCGCTCAAGGTTGATGATCTGCTGGGACAGCGACGGGCCGGCAATGTGGAGCCGCTCTGCGGCTCGACCGAAATGCAGCTCCTCGGCGACAGCGACAAAGTAGGTGAGCTGCCTGAGTTCCACGGGCTGATTGTACGCCGGAATGACCGCTGGGAGGCGGGGCCTACCAGTGCTCGGATACAAGTCGTGGACCGCAGACGTGTACTCGGGTTGACTCAGAGAAAGGGCACCCGCCCGCAGGCCAACAATCACACAACAAAAAAGAAATCAGTCCGATGGAATTCCTCACCACCCTCACCACAAACGTCCCGCATGGAACGCCGGAATCGACGGTCGACTCCACCAAGGATCGCGAGGCTATCCGCGCTGCCGAACTCGCGCAGATGGGCCACCTCCTGCGATTGTGGCGGCCGCCCACAGAGCCGGGCGAGTGGCGCACTGTCGGCCTCTGGAGCGCCGACACTGAAGCCGATCTCAAGGAAATCCTTGCCTCGCTCCCGTTGCACGTGTGGATGACCGTAGAGATCACGCCACTGAATCCACACCCGAACGATCCTGTGCCGGCGAAGGCCTGACCATCTGCGGGCCATCCACGTCTAGACCCTGCTTCGACGTCCTCTGAATAGGCCGAAGATCAGCAGCACGATGACGGCCCCCAGGATGGACAGCAGCCAGGTCCTCAGATCGAAGAAGTCTCCCAGTCCACCACCGAAGACGAGGGAACCGATCCAACCACCAAGAAACGCCCCGACAACTCCTAGAAGGAGGGTAAGCAGCAAGCCGCCGCCTTGCCGTCCAGGAAGAATGGCCTTTGCGATGGCGCCCGCAATCAGGCCGAGCAGAAGAAAAGCGAGAAGTCCCATGGTGCATCTCCTTTGCAACGAAGACGAGCGCCAGTTCGGCGCTTCGCCTCTGAGTCAATCAGCATGCTTACTGGCAGGCAAGGCCCCGCGCCCTCCTATCCCAGGGTGGAGAGGGCCGCCGGTGCGCACTCAATCCTGACCGGCACGTCAGCGTCAACGGATTTCACTTCACCGTCGATCTGGTAGCTCAGGGGCTTGAGGGTGGTGAACGAGTAGCTGCTCACGCTGGGCTGGTCCCCCAGCCCCTTGGTAGCCGCCCGCAGCGCCGTCAAGAGGACCCGCCACTTTGGCTTGTGGGCAAAGAGGACCACTTCGAATTTTCCGTCAGCGAGCTTGTCGTCGGCGCCGCTGAGCGTGGCATACTTGGCCATCTCCGGAATGTTGGCGAGCACGAGGCTGTCCAAACGGCGGCGCTTGCCGTCGGCCAGGCGTATTTCGAAGGGCTCGAACTTCGAGAAGGTCCGGATCACGGAGACCATTTCCTTCAGGGCGCCCTTGCCGCCCTTTTCCAGGTCAATCGCCATTACCGGGGTCAGCCCGAAGCCGACATACGAGTGCGCGTACTCCCCCGGCGAGCCCGACCCCTTTCCCGTGTGCACGCGCAGCAAATCGATGCTCCGCACCCTGCCCGCGGCGATCGCCTCCCCGAGCGGCTGGGTGCCCGTGCTCCGCCTGTGATCATTGGCATTGCCCGCCCCCAGCACCGCGCACACCGCCTTGGGGTTGCCTCCTTGCATTACGCCGTTGACAACCTCGTTGTAGCCGCCGTCACCACTGACGGAAACCACCAATACATCCCCGCCACCGCTCACAGCGTCGCGCGCCAGCTCGACGGCATGGCCAGCATGGGCGGTTGGCTGGAGCCTGATGTCCGCGGTGTAGCTGAGAAGATTCTCCAGCTCGTTGTGGAGACCCTCAGCCAGCCTGCGTGCATCCCCCGTGCTGTTGGGATTAAAAATAATGACGATCGATTCAAAGGTCCGTGCAGAAGTCATTGCCGCTCCGATATTCGCTCGTGATGACCTCGGTAAGTGTACTTACAATCTTCTCCTGCACGCTAAGGACCGGGTTCCGGCCAACTTAGCTGGACGGAACAATCAGCAAGGCCCGGTAGACTCTCGTGCCATCCTCTCCCCCCTTCCAGGGGTAACCGCGCGGGACGAGAAGCAAAGGCAGACCGATGGACACTCCAACACCACCGACCCCGCCTCGGCGTCCGCAGCCAGGAAGACCTCCTTCAGCGGGCCGCCCTTATTCTGCCCGGGCCAAAGTCATCACCTCCCCGGTGCCTGTCCCGCTGGAGCCGCAAGAGCCGGATCGGGCCCAGCCGCCCGTACCCCCGGATGGCAAGAAGGCCAAACGATCCAAAGGGAAGTGGCGCCGCAAGCTCCTCTTGGCGCTGATCGCCCCGCTTGTTCTGGTCCAAATCGTCGCTTTCATGTTCAGCATGGGCGTGACCCCACCGCGCACCGCCTACATGCTGGAAGCGGGTGAACCCAACGTCTACCAGTTCGTCTCGATCAACCACATGAGCCGGCACTTGCTGGCGGCGACCATCGCCCATGAGGACGAACAGCTCGGCACGCGCAGCGGAGCCTTCGACGTCGGAGACCTCCAGGCGAGGGCGCAGGCGTACTTCCAGGGGCGTCCTTCCGCTGCCGGATCTGGTCAGGCGGGATCCCAACGGAGGCATCTACCTCGGCACAGGCGTCAACCCTGCCGTGTGGAACCTTGTGAACGGCGCCGCGAACGTCTGGGTCCCCCGGCAACTCGATGGCCTGGGCGGATGGCAAGCGGCCGTTGGAACGATCGGCATCACAGACACTGCCGACAGCCATGCCGGCCAGCGCTCCGACAACGACGCGTGCTCAACCATGCCCCAAAGCGTGAAGGACCGGATCCAAAGCGAAGCCGGCTAGGAACGCGGCCGGCGCCGTACCCGGGTTCAGCCGCGCGGCGCTGGCAAGTCCAGGTTCCAGTGGCGCGAGACCATCAGCAGCCAGTCGACGTCGTCGTCGTGGCCCGCTCCGCCGGGTCCGGGCGTGATGAAGAAGCGGGACACAACGCGCTGCGAGCCTTCGGCGTCTCCGTAGAGGACATCGACCGTGAAGCCTTCTCCGGCTGCTCCCGCGGTGGCGTTGCGGAAGTCGGCCGACTCAGGGTCCCGGATCGCAACCTGGCAGAATCCGGCGTCGTTGGCAGGCACGTAGATGTCCCGGGTCAGCCGGTGGAACTCTTCGACAGGCGCCAGCGGAGCCCTGGCGTCCGGTGGCAGGTGCCAACCATGCAGGACCGCCACTCCTGCACCGGCATTGCGCACAGACATCAACAGGTACACGGCGTTGCTGCTGATCTCCAGCGTGGCGTGGCCACCGCGCACCACCATCCACTTGCCTTCCATGAACCGCACTTTCTGCGGCGCGTCAGACCAGTTGGAGGGCAGCAGGATCGGGCGCAATCCGTTCAGCAGGGCACGCTCGGCCAGCCGCGCGGATCGGTTGGCCGATCTCGTGGAGATGAACGTCGCGACGGCGAGAACCGTCGTACCGAGGGCGGTGCCGAGGTTGGAGATCAGAACCCAATCGACCATAAGGCACATTCAACGCCTGTCCTGCCTCGCGGGCAATCGGCTGCGAGGCCGGACAGGCGTCGAACCCGGGCTCGGCGTTACCGGCCGCCCTCGATCTTCCGGCTGCGCTGGTTCTGCGCCATCGGACCGTACGGATAGACGCCGACGCGCGGTTGGCTGGCCTCCGTGAGCCGGCTGGTTTCCTCAGGGCTGAGTTCCAGGTCAGCCGCCGCCAGGTTGTCCGCCAACTGTTCCGTGGTTCGGGCGCCGAGGATCACTGAGGTCACGGCAGGCCGGTCCGCCAACCATGCCAGTGCAACTTGGGAATCACTGACGCCATGATCTGCCGCGATCTTTTCCACTGTCCCGATGACGTCCCAGGTGCGGGGGTCATCGTTGCGTGCCTGCCACGCTTCCATGCCGCGTTCCGGGTTTTCACCGAGGCGGGTGGCTCCGGTAGGCGGCACGTCGCGCTTGTACTTGCCGGAGAGCCAGCCTCCGCCCAAGGGAGACCACGGCAACAGCCCGATGCCGGCATCCAGGGAAGCCGGAACGATTTCCGATTCGATTTCACGGACCAGCAGGCTGTACTGGGGCTGCAACGTCACCGGCGCGCTCCAGCCAAAGGCTTTGGCCACGTGCACGGCCTTGGTCAACTGCCACCCCAGGAAGTTGGAAAAACCGTAGTAGGCGATCTTGCCGCTGCTGACGGAGTCGTGCAGGAAGCGCAGCGTCTCCTCCAATGGCGTAATCGGGTCCCATGCGTGCATTTGGTAGAGGTCGATCTGCTCCACGCCCAGACGGCGCAGCGAGTCGTCCAACGCCCGCGTGAGGTGGCGTCGGGAGGTGCCGACGTCGTTCGGGGCCGTCCCCATGGGGAAGCGGCCCTTGGTGGCCAGCACCACGCGGTCCCGCGCATCGGGCCGTTCGGCCAGCCAGCGGCCGATGATCTCCTCCGATACTCCGGCGCTGTAGACGTCTGCGGTGTCGATGAAGTTGCCACCGGCCGCAACGTAGCTATCCAGGATGTCGCGGGACGTTTCCTCGGTGGCCTCGGCCCCGAATGTCATGGTTCCCAGCGCGTAGTTCGACACCACGGCGCCGCTGTTGCCCAAAGTGCGGTATTGCATCATGTTCCTCAATCCTCGACGGGGGTGGTGCGGTTCGAATGGTAGGTGCGCCAGGTGTGTTCGGGCTCGAAGCCCAGCAGTCGCCTGGCCTTGTCGATGGACAGCATGGTCTCGTGCTCTCCCAGTTCCTTGATCACCTTGACGCCGGGGAATACCTCCGCAGCCAGGCTCGCACTCGACCGGCGCATGACGGTGTCCGCGTTGGCGATGATGAATGCTTCGAACCCC
The DNA here is from genome assembly GCF_058781765.1 of Arthrobacter sp. FW306-1B-G06A. NCBI lineage: Bacteria > Bacillati > Actinomycetota > Actinomycetes > Micrococcales > Micrococcaceae > Arthrobacter > Arthrobacter sp. FW306-1B-G06A. The sequence goes on from NZ_JBYSXB010000007.1 coordinate 46,898, forward strand.
GGCTTGCCGTTCTCAAGGGCCCGCGCCACGGCCTGCGCGCCGTCCCGGCCGTCGATGTAACCCCACAGGTTCCACTTACGCAGCGTGGCGTCGGAGTCGAAGGATGGAAACCGTTCGTAGTCTTCCACGTCCATGACATTGGAGAACCGGAGTCCCACGATGCTGAGCTCAGGGTCCCAGCGAGTCAACTCGATGGCCATCTGCTCTTCCAAATGCTTCACCAGCGAATAGGTGCTTTCGGGCCGCGCCGGGTATTCCTCATCCACCGGAATGTAGGGAGGGTCGACGTCGAACGGCAGGCCCAGCACCGTCTCACTTGAGGCGTAGACGACCTTCTTGATGCCGGCCCGGCGGGCCGCCTGGAACACGTTGTACGTGGAGAGCATGTTGTTCTCGAACGTCGCAGCATCCGGGATAATGCCGGGTGCTGGAATGGCCCCGAGATGCACCACGGCATCGAAGCCGCTGTGCCGGTCGTCCAGCCCCAGGAACACATCCAGCACTTGGCCATAGTCACGCAGGTCGACGATCGCCAGACCCGGGCTCCTTTCGCCCGCACGGTCCAGGTTCAACACCTGATGCCCGTCCCCGCTAAGCCGGCGCACCACGTGCCGGCCCAGTTTTCCGCTTCCACCCGTCACTGCAATTCTCATCAGTACTCCCTCGATACGGCTTGGTGGTCTCACATCGACACTAGGGCAGAAGCCGGCTCCTGCGCATGGCCCTCCTGATCCTAGGAACGTCAGGCACCCGCTGACACGTGAGGTGGTCCACCGATGGTGCGACCACGGGATTTTGCCGACACGCCAGACTTTTCGGCATTTCACCTTGTGCCCGGGCCGCCGATCATCCACACTGGCTACAGATCCGCAGGAAGATGCTTCCGCCGATCAAGCCCGCCGGACTCTACGGCCGTCAACCGCCCCATCACAGAATGCCGGGCAACCCCTCTCGAACCACCGCTTTCCGCCTCGCCGGGTGCGCCCGGCCCTGGAAGCCCGCGAGCGCCGAGAGCCCCGGTACTTCCGCCGAGAAAGAGACCACAATGATCAAACGCCACTCGGACGTCGTCCTGGAAGTCACCGCCCACGACCCCGACACCATCGAAAACGACCTGAACACCGCCGTCGAAATCGCCCGCGAACATGCCGTCAAGGAGAGCCGTCACGGCATCCTCGTCACGCAGCATGGGTTCACCAGGTACACCGTCGCCATCAGCCGGGACGTTCCCTTCGGGCAGACACTCGAACGACGCGAATTGCCGGCGAGCCCGCTGGCAAAGACCGAACCGGGCTCGTGAGCACGCCACCATGACGCGATTCGAAGCAGGTGGGAGGATGGGCGCATGGAACTGCACATTACTGGCGACCCCGCCGCCGACCAATTGCTCAGCGATGACGCGTTCGCACTTCTCATCGGCATGTTGCTGGACCAACAGGTGACCATGGAGTCGGCGTTCGCCGGACCCGAAAAGATCCGGACGCGCATCGGATCCGTGTCCCCTGCCACAATCGCCGAATATGACCCGGATGGCTTCGTCGACGTCTTCAAGGAACGGCCGTCCGTGCACCGTTTCCCAGGCTCGATGGCCAGCCGCGTCCAGGATCTAGCCGCAGTTGTTCAGCGCGATTGGAACGGAGACGCAACCGCCATCTGGACCCGGGACGAGCCTGACGGCCAGGAAGTGCTCAACAGGTTGAAAGGGTTGCCCGGCTTCGGAGAGCAAAAGGCAAAGATCTTTCTGGCACTGCTCGGCAAGCAGCGCGGACTCCAAGCGCCAGGTTGGCGTGAGGCTGCGGGCGCCTACGGCCAGGAGAACGCATTTCTTTCTGTCGCCGACATCGTGGATCCGGAGTCGCTGAGAAGAGTCCGCGCCAACAAACAGGCTGCCAAGGCCGCGATCAAAGCAGCGAAGGCATCCGGGAGCTGAGAGATACGCGGCGGGGATTTGTTCCCGCCTATATCGTGAAACGCTTACGGCATGGATCTCGAAGTGTCGCCCGCGCTCACGATTCCGACGTCGGAGCTTGGCTGGCGGTTCTCCCGCTCGTCAGGGCCAGGCGGTCAACACGTCAACACCTCGGACAGCCGCGTCGAACTGTCATGGGATGTCGCCGGCTCCGCGGCGCTTTCCGATGACCAACGGCAGCAGCTCGTCACGCGTCTTGGACCACGCCTCATCGCCGGGGTGATCACCGTGACCGCCTCCGAGCAGCGGTCGCAATTGCGCAATCGTGAGATTGCCCTGGCCAAGCTCTCCCGCCTCGTGGCGGAGGGGCTTGCTCCCGAGCCTGCTGCCCGCCGGGCGAGCAAACCCACCCGGAGCTCGAAGCGCCGGCACCGGGTCGCAAAGGAACACCGGGCGGCGACGAAACAACAACGAAAACGACCGTCCGCCGACTAACTGGCTTAGCGAATCCCGCTGTCAACAACCAGCGTGATGTGAACGGGGGTCTCCGAGATGACTACCGGCTCGGTCGCAGTCGAAACGTAACCGCCGACGTTGCTCGCTTTGATGACGTAACTGCCGTCAGGCAGTGTGAGTTGGAAGGCTCCGGTTCCATCGGTCCGCGTCGAGCCCCGGACAGCTTCTCCGTCCAGGGCGACAACCGCGGCCCCGGCCACGGGGCGCGGCGGACACTCGTGACCGACGCGCTCAACGGGGCACACCGGGGCCGTCAGCACAACACCGGTGACAACTCCGGTGTGGCCCGCGTCCGGACCGCCCGGGCCGGCGCACCCGGACAACCAGAGGACCGTGGCCAGCAGGGCCACGACACATCGCTTCACGTCGCTCACCTTAAGAACAGGTTCTCAGAAAGCCCGTGGCACCAGCACGTTCGTGGAAGGTCACCGTATGGCCGCCGTCGTCATGGAAGACCGCCCTTTGTCCCTCGACAGTCATGATGCCCGGCTGGTAGGGGTTGCCCCAGCCTGCCGGAGGATTGCCGTGACCGTCGTCCAGCGGTTCGTCTGCAATAAAGAATGAGCCCTGCACCTGCGCCTCGTAGATACCACAGTGCGTGAACAGAGCGAAAGGTATACCCGGGGCAGCGGATGTTGTCGGACTTCCCGGAACGTTGGTTTGCGGCGTTGCAGGCGACGCACATCCGCCCAGCACCGCCAATGTGGCCGCCGCGGCGGTGATTCCTAGGCTTAATCGAGTTGCCATGCGCAAAGCCTCCCGCTCATAGGGACTGCCGCTACTGAGGCAGCCTTCAGATGTAGCTGCAGATCCGCTCAGCGTCGCACGCCTCCGGGTCCGCGGCAGCCGCGATAGCGTGGTAGTCGGCGACGGCGGCTCTCAGCGCGACGAGTTCTGCGATCTGCGCGTCGAGGTCTGCCAATTGACCGGCCAGAAGGTCGCGCACATGGGTGCAAGGGGCGCGGCCCGCATCGCGAAGGGCCAGGATTTCGCGGATCTGTGCAAGGGCCAGTCCAGCGGCGCGCCCGCGGCGAATGAAGTCGAGCCTGCTGATGGTTTCACTTGTGTAATCGCGATATCCGTTGGCGCTCCGTTTTGCAGCCGGCAGCAGCCCATGCTCTTCATAGAACCTCAAGGCCTTGCTCGTCATCCCCGCCGCCTGGGCGGCTTCACCGATTCGCACCATGTACCCCGTCTTCCCCCATTGACTCCCACTGTAGGGGAAGGCGCTCATGGGGTGAAGCAGGACTAGCGCAAGTATTCAGCGAATTCCACTTCGAAGTACCGCTTCGCGCCGACGCCGATCACGGAGATTCTCCGTTCGCCGTCCTTGAACAAGAACACGGACGGAATAGAGCTGATCCTGAAGGCAGCAGCGGTTTCCGGATTCTTATCGACGTTGACTTTCACAACGTCGATTTTGTCGGCGTATTCGACCGCGAGCTGTTCCAGAACCGGGGCAAGCCTGGTGCAGGGTCCAGACCAATCCGCCCAGAATTCCACGACGACGGGTTTGGCTGACTTCAGCACTTCAGCGTCGAAGGACGCGTCAGTGACCTCCTTGTTTTTTGCCATGCTTTCCCCTTCTTGAATGGCCCGAATTGTGATGCCGGGTTACTCCCCATCCCATTCATTCCGATGTCAACGCGACTGGCAGCGCCCCTGCTTCCCACCTTCGCACCTTCCCCTAAGGGAAAAGTCAAGGACGGAATCTTGTGACGGAGCTACGGTAGCCGGAGTGGCGACTTCCGTGAAAAGCCATCAAGCTAGGTACGGGGGGAACTGAGGGAAGGACCACTCCCTCCGCAGAGGAAGGCCCCGCAATTCCTAGCCCAAAACGACCACTCTCTCCATGGATCCGCACGTACCTGAAGGGTGGGGACGCGGTCCGCGCAGATGCCAAAGGCCTCGGCGCCCTCAAACCTGTCGAGCCGGCCGCGCGGCGCGAGGGTAAGCCCCTCCTCGGCGAAGACCAGGTCTACGTGATGAAGAACGGCAAGGAGTACCACCCGGCGTGGTGCCACGTTGTGGCCGACAAGTGGAGCAAGGCCCCTAGGGGACTTCTTGTGACCCTTCTGGCCGACGTGGGAACGCGCACCAAGTGCCGGGAATGCGATCGCTCGTTGAAGACGGTCACTGAACCCTTAACCGGGGAACACGAAAGGCACCCCAGGCCCACCCGGCAGCCCGACACAGTAATCCCGTTGCGAGTCGTCGGCTTCTCCCACGGCATTCTGTTCCTGGCGGCTGGACCGAAATATCAGCATCTCCTCAAGCAGACCGCGGTTGAGCCGGCCACCCCGCTGCTCGTCGATGGACTCCGGCACGGAATGCTGCTGCGGGTGGACGCCTCACGGCAAGAGCCGCTCCTGGTTATCCAGATGGATCCGCGCGCCAAGTTCCGGAGCGGCGCTTATCAGGTGCGCTTGCGTCTTCCTCTGCAGCGCTCGGCCACCAAACCCTATGCCGTGGACTCCATTGAGCCGGCGGCGCGGGCCAGGCATGCCGCCTTGCACCCGCCGGCCGTGGACGGCATGGAAAGTTGAGCTCACCCCGGCCGCGTCACCTCCGGACAGCTCTGGACACATGCTCGGTGAGAAACTCCTCCCAGGTCCTCCGGCCGACTGACCTGTCCTCGGAAAGGTTCGCCCCTTCCCGTATTGCCTTGGCGGCACTCCCCGGCATATGAAGCGGGACGAGAAGGCGTCTCTGACCGGCCGCGGCGAGGTAGGAGCGGATGAGGCCACCCATCGGGTAGCAGGCCGGCCCGGCGAAATCGGGTACCAGACCTGCAGGCTCACCGAGCGCGAGCTCAACGAGCTGGTCCGCGACCTCGCGGGAAGCCACGGCGACCAGGCGGCGGGCCTTGTCGCCGTCGCCCTTTTGCGCGCCTGCGCAATGAACCACCGTCCGGACACCGCTCAAGGCGGCTTCGACTCCCTCGCCGGTGTCGAGGTCACACTTAACGAATTCGATGTGCTGCTCCGGTGGAGGGGCATGACGGCCTGCCACGCGTGCGGCATGGCCCCGGTCCCGAAGCCGCGAAACCACGAGCCGCCCGAGGGTGCCGGTGCCGCCCGTTACCAACATCGTCGAGTTCATGACCGATTCCCTTCGGATTGGCTCACGCCGGACCGCTGCCCGGCGGACCGCTGAGGACGGTGGGGACGTATTCGAGCAGTTGGAGCCGGCCATCGAAGGTCCTGCTTTCCACCATCTCGAGCTTGACGTCGGGATAGCCGTCGTAGATCCGTTCCCGACCGGTGCTGCCCGTGATCACCGGGAAAACGACCACCCGGAACCTGTCCACGAGTCCGGCGGTCAGCAAGGACCGGCACAGGCTCAGGCTTCCGAGGGTGCTTAAGGGCGCGGTCCGGGTCCGTTTCATCTCCGCCACGGCCTGGACCGCGTCCCCGGTGACGAGTTCCGAGTTCGGCCACGTGAGGGGAGCGTGGAGCGTGGAGGAGAAAACGACCTTCGGTACCGCAGCAAGGCCGGTCAGGGCGGCGGCCCCCTCATCCTCCGAGAATCCCGGGCCTTGGGCCTCGGCCTCCTCCGACATCCTGGACATCAGCCGGTAGGTGTTCGCCCCGAGAAGGAAGGTGTAGCCCTTCTCCCCCTCTTCAGCGAGCCATGCCAGATATTCCGGCCCCTCCAGACCCCACCAGCCGGGCCATCCCTCGGCAGATGCATATCCGTCCAGGGATATGATCAGGTCGACCATCAGGTCCGCTGATGACGCGTCCGCAGTTGTCCCGCCCATGACCGTCTCCCCGAAGTCGACCGATGTCAGTGTCCGCCCGGCCTCTCGGCCAAGGACGGCCGGGTCCGGTGGCCGCAATGCTAGCCCTCGAGCGACCGGACGTTCAAGGGTCCGCGGGCACGAGCAACTTCAGATGAACGTCCAAGCGGCCCACCGCCCGCGGGAATCATGCGGGGTTCCCGTCCGTTCTCTCCGTTGATGACCTGCTTTCACAGGCGGGAACAGACACGACAGGAAGTTTGGGGACAGACCATGACGTTGAACGAAACGATTGCCCGTCTCCGGGCCGGACACCTCATGGTCCGCGACGCCCGGGAATGGGACGAGCTTTCCATGGACCTGGGGCGCGCTTACGAAAGCAACGACGACGAACTCATCGAACAGTTGCAGCCACAGTTCCTCCAGTCATGGAGGACAGTCACACGATACGTCCTCCGCGACACCTTCGACGCGGCGGGAATCGCAGTGACGGACCCCAGCCATCCTTGGGGAATCGCACGGCTGACCGCGAAGGGAACCAGTTGCGAACCCCTCCTCTGCCACACCGACGAAGCAGGCAACGAAAGGGCAGAGCCCGGCACCAAAGGCGGACCCAGGCTTCTCACTTTCGCGGACGCAATGACCAACTATGTCGACTGCCTGTCGCGCCTGTTCGACGAGCTGGACACGGCGAATAGCTAGCTTTTGCACAGGCTCTTGCCAACTCGGCCGCGCCCGCCGAAAAATGGGCGTGTGGGAATCATCGTGGTCGACCTGTTCAGCACCCTTGACGGGGTTTACCAGGCGCCCGGCGGGCCCGACGAGGATCGCGAGGGCGGCTTCGAGTTCGGCGGCTGGCAGGCACCATACTTCGACAAGGAATCCGGTGAGGCGATCACCGCGGGAATCGAACGCCTCGACGCGCTTCTCCTCGGCCGGAAGACGTACGACATTTTCGCCGGTTTCTGGCCCACCGCACCGGCCGATGACCCGATTGCTGCCCGGTTCAACGCTGTGCCGAAATATGTCGCATCACATACCCTGAGCGACCCCGCTTGGGCCGGGACCACGGTGCTGACGGATGTCGCCTCCGAGGCCCGCGAAATCCGCGAACGGCACGCCGAGACCCACGTCATCGGCAGCGGCGACCTCTTCCAGTCCCTCCTCACCGAGAACCTCGTTGACCGGCTGAATCTCTGGCTGTACCCGGTGACTTTCGGTACAGGCAAGAAGATCTTCCGGGACGGTACCGTTCCAGCCGCCTTCACGGTCACGCAGCCGCCTCAGGCCTTCCCGAAGGGCGCAATCTGGCTCGTCTACGAGCGCGCCGGAGATGTGGTGACGGGCATCGACATCGAGGCGGAGCGCACGCAGCCATGACAGCTGGTGGCGTGGGCGGAATCCCGTGGGTGCTGCACGTTGATCTCGACCAGTTCATCGCAGCGGTCGAAGTGCTCCGACGGCCGGAACTTGCGGGCAAGCCGATCATTGTCGGCGGTCGGGGCGACCCCACGGAACGGGCCGTTGTGTCGACCGCGTCCTACGAGGCCAGGGCGTTTGGCGTGGGTTCCGGCATGCCCTTGCGCATTGCGGCCCGGAAAGTGCCCGACGCCGTGATCCTGCCCGTCGATCAGGAGGCCTATCTCGCGGCGTCCGAAACGGTGATGGCTACCCTCCGCGCGCAGCCCGGGGCCGCGGTGCAGGTGCTGGGTTGGGATGAAGCCTTTGTGGGCGTCGAGACGGAGGATCCTGAAGCCTACGCCCGGCAGGTGCAGGCCGCCGTCCTGGAGCGCACACGGCTGCATTGCAGCGTGGGCATCGGCGATACCCTGGTCCGGGCCAAGGTCGCCACCGGTTTCGGCAAGCCAGCCGGCGTCTTCCGGCTCACCGCCGGGAACTGGCTCGATGTCATGGGCCGCCGGCCCACCAAGGAACTGTGGGGCGTCGGGACCAGGGTGTCTGCCCGGCTGGCCAAGCTCGGCATCGACACAGTGGCCGAACTCGCCGCGTCCAATCCCCAGGACCTGGTCCCGGAGTTCGGCCCCAGGATGGGTCCGTGGTACGCGGAACTCGGACGCGGCGACGGCACGAGCGTCGTGGACGACACCCCGTGGGTTGCCCGCGGACATAGCCGCGAGACCACCTTCCAGCACGACCTGACCGATCCGGCCGAGGTGGAGGACGCGGTGCGGGAGCTGGCAGCGCATGTCCTTGAGGATGTTGTGGCCGAAGGACGGCCCGTCATCGGGCTGACCCTGAAGGTCCGGTATGCGCCGTTCTTGACCACGACCCAGGGGAGGAAGATTCCGGAGACCTTCGACCGGGACGAAATCCTCGCGCGGGCGTTGGATCTCGCGGCTGGAATCGAGGCGGGCCGTCCGATCCGGCTCCTTGGCCTGCGGGCCGAGATGGCAATGCCCGGCGATGCCCGGAAGGGACATACGCCCACGCGCGGCGGTTGGTGACGGCGTCGTTCACTTCCTTAAGCGGTGCGCACCTACCAGCCCGGCCCGATCCATTCGAGGCAGGCCGCGGCTGTCCAGGACTGGTTCAGGCTTCCCAGCGGTCCTCTGCGCCGCGAGCAACGACTCTTCGCCTCCGGACACCAGCGGCGCAAATCCGGAGACAGTGTCAGTAGAGATCCACTCGTTGGCCAGGACATCGCTGGAAGCGGCCATGATCGCGGAAAAGAATACGTCCCGCACCCGGAAGCCTACGACGCTCCGCACGTCGCCGTCGTCGTACCCTACGGAAGCCATCTGCTGAACGAGCCACAGATACTTCGTGTATTCGCTGTCATCGGGCCGCTCGCTGGAGTCTGCGACGCGGAGGGTGTCACGCCGGGTGAAGGCCGGGACGGTGCCGGGCTGGACGCGGGCGTAGGGCCCGTCCCACCGCGGAGAGTTATCGAACCCGGATTCCCAACCATGGTGGATTTCAATCAGCCCTGTAGCGTCCGGGTCGCGCACGGTGGCAAGCCAGCGGTGCCACGCCAGCCAGCCGTCGAACGATTCGTCGAGGAAGGACTCTGCCGCTTCCCGGTCGGCGCCGCCGTTCTCCCTCCCCCGGTCAAGGATGTGCCGCAAGGCAATCGAGTGAACGGGAGGCTGGCAAATGCCGCTGCTCTCGATGCCCGAAGGGCGTGCCTTCGCGGACCCGGTGCCCCAGCGATCAAAACCGGGAAAGTAGTCTGTGCTGTTCTCGCTGAAGACAATGTGCGGGATCATTCCCGTGGACCATTGGGCGGACAGCAGGGTCCGGAGCTCCGTGATGGCGAGCCTGACACCTACCAAGCTACTGCAGCGGGCGTCACCCGGTCAGGCTTTGCCTAGTGTCTAGACCATGCCCGGCCGTTGCCCTATCGTGGGGGAACCGGGCACAGCCGGCTTGAGTCTCCGCATCGGAGGTACATGGTGGGCATTATCTCTTCTGGATTTCATGGAAGACGGCAGAGCGGCAATCCCGCTTTGCCACCGGGCCAATACGAGACCGGCAGCTTCCCGGTCCTAACCGCCGGCCCCGCTCCCCGGATCCGCAGAGACGACTGGGAATTCTTTATTACTACTGAGGCAGGGCAGCGCCATGCGTGGTCATGGGACGCCTTCATGGGATTGCCCCAAGTGGACATCCATACGGATATCCACTGCGTGACCAGCTGGTCCAAGCTGGGCACCTCGTGGCGGGGAGTGTCACTGGATTCTCTTTTTGAGAACGTGGAAACAAGCTGCAGGTTCACCACGGCCCACTCCTACGGCGGATACACGACCAACGTCCCGCTCCAGGACCTCCTTGGCGGCCGGGCGTGGGTGGCCTGGGAATTCGACGGTGAGCCCCTTGAACGCACCCACGGCGGACCTGCCCGTCTCCTGGTGCCGCATTTGTACTTCTGGAAGAGCGCAAAGTGGATCAACGGCATCGAGTTGACGCAGGATGATGTTCCTGGTTTCTGGGAATCCAACGGCTACCACCTCCACGGCGACCCATGGCGCGAGGAGCGCTACTCATGAGGTGCATCCGATGAGTACGCTATGGCGCGTGGCCGACGTCGTCAGCAGCATGCCCGAAACGGAAACCGCGCGAACCATCGGGCTGCGGGTGAACGGCTTGAACGGCAACCTCGCCGGACAGCACATCGACATCCGCCTCACCGCGGACGACGGTTACACGGCCGTCCGCTCATATTCCGTGGCCAGGGCAGGCCTGGACGAAACCTTGGAGATTACCGTTGACGAATTGGCCAACGGAGAAGTCTCCCCCTATCTGGTCCGGGAGCTGGCGGTCGGGGACCAGTTGGAGATCCGCGGACCAGTGGGCGGCTGGTTCGTCTGGAAGCCAACGGACACGAACCCCGTTCAGCTGATTGCCGGAGGATCCGGGGTCGTACCGCTCATGTCCATGATCCGTGCGCACCATGTTTCGGAGAATCCTGCGCAGTTCCGGCTGCTCTATTCGCTCAAGTCACCGGAATCGGGCTTCTATCGGGAAGAGCTCCAAGCCTTGACCCGGGAATCCCGCAAGCTCATCATCGACTACGTCTACACACGCAAGGCGCCCGCGGATTGGCCGATTCCTCCGCAACGGCTCACGGCGGAAACCCTGCTGGCCAACATCTTGCCAACGGACCCGGCCCCGGACGTCTTCATTTGCGGCCAGACGGTCTTCGTGGAAACTGTCGCGGAATGGCTCGTGCAGGCGGGATATCCCGCCGGATCGATCAAGACCGAGCGCTTCGGCGGAACAGGAGGAACCCGGTGAGTGGCAACAACGGCCCTGATTCTTCCGGTGCCAAAGATCCGGGCTTCGAGGATCAGGACATCGCTGGAATCGCAGGCAATGCTATAGCCCATCTCGACGGGAACGCGGTGGCAGGACCGCTGTGGGAACTGTTCCGCTTCGATATCGTCGCAGCGATCGGACGATGCAAGCACTGCGGCGCGGTCCGGGTCTTCGGGGAGACGATGGTCTACGTTGACGCTCCGGGAATCGTTGTGCGCTGCGCTTCCTGCGAGGGCGTGCTCCTGCGCCTCGTGGAGACGCCCACACGGTACTGGCTCGATGTGAGCGGACTCAGTTATTTGCAAATCGACCGCGAGGGCTAAGTCAATCCAGTCCAGGCGTCCCGGCGCGCGTTCTGAACCCGTAAGGATTCCACCCGCGACGGCGCGGGCCGGCGTTGGCATGATGGGGTCATGTCATCGCTCCCGGAACACCAAGCAGGACACCGCGCACGGATTGCAATCATAGGCGGGACCGGCCTCTACAAGCTGCCCGGGGCTGTCGTGCTCAGCAGGCTCGACATCCCGACGCCGTTCGGGCCTCCCTCCGGTCCCGTCACCATTGCCCGGCTCACCGCGCCGGCCGGCACCAGCGGCGACGACGGCGGCACCGGCGCAGACGGTGACCGCGACGGCGGCCCGGTGGTCGCGTTCTTGAGCCGGCACGGCCGCGGGCACAGCGTTGCCCCGCAGCAGATCAACTACCGCGCCAACCTCTGGGCCCTCAAGAGCCTCGGGGTAGAAGCCGTCATCTCCTCCGCGGCCGTGGGCGGACTGGTCTCAAGCCACGGAACCGGTACTTTTGCCGTACCCGATCAAGTCCTGGACAAGACCTGGGGACGGGCGGACACCTTCTACGACGGCTCGCTGCCCACCGGGGTGCAGCACCTGCCTGCCGCCGAGCCCTACAGCGCCCCGCTGCGGGCGGCACTCATCGCCGCCTTGGAGCACCGGAGCGAAGACTTCGCTGGGGCGGGCACCGTGGCCGTCATCAATGGTCCGCGATTCTCCACCAAGGCCGAGTCCGCGGCCTTGGTTAAGTCCGGGGCACAGCTGATCAGCATGACCCAGTACCCGGAACCGATGCTCGCGGCGGAATTGAACATGCACTTCGCCGCATTGGCATTCATCACTGATGCCGACACGGGGCACGATGGCTCCGAGCCGGTGAGGGCGGAACTGGTCCTGGGACGCCTGGCGGCGGCGCAACCGCGGATCCTCGCGGTGTTGTCAGACGCGGTGCGGACTGTGTCCGCGGGGCTTGGCGGCGCAGAACCAGCGGACGACGGCGGAACGTGGCGGATGGTGCCCACGCCGCCCGGCGCTGTGGCCACCGTGATGGGAGCCGCCGGCCCTGTCCTCCCCGGCCCTCTCCTCCCCGGCACGGGACGAACAGCGCCGTGAGGATTCTGGTCACCGGCGGAGCCGGTTTCATCGGCGGCCATATAGTCGAAGCCGCTATGGCACGCGGCTGGGAAGTCCGGATCCTGGATTCATTGGATCCGGCAGTCCACCCGGATCCACCGCCGGGAATTCCTGGCGTGTCCGTGCTGGTTGGCGACGCCGGAGACCCGGACGCGGTGGCGCAGGCGCTCGCCGGAGTCGACGTCGTCGTGCACCAGAGCGCCAAAGTGGGACTCGGCGTGGACTTCTTCGACGCACCGGACTACATCCGCAACAATGATTTGGCCACGGCCGTGCTCCTGGCAGGCATGGCAGCCGCCGGCGTCGACAAACTGGTCCTCGCTTCCTCCATGGTGGTTTACGGTGAGGGGGCCTACACCGATTCGGCAGGCAGGCCGGTGCACCCCGCCCCGCGCCGGGTGGAGGATCTGGAGCACGGAATCTTTGACCCCCGGGACCCCGCCACCGGCGAGTTGTTGCTCCCGGCACTGGTCACCGAAGACGCGGCCATGGATCCGCGGAACGTCTATGCCGCCTCCAAATTGGCCCAGGAGCACCTCGCTGCCGCGTGGGCGCGCTCAACCGGAAGCACTGCGATTGCCCTCCGGTACCACAACGTCTATGGCCCTCGGATGCCCAAGAACACCCCGTACGCGGGCGTGGCCAGCGTGTTCCGCTCTGCGCTGGCCCGTGGGGAGGCAGTGCGGGTATTCGAGGATGGCGGCCAGCGCCGCAGCTTCGTCCATGTCCGGGATGTTGCGGAGGCAAATCTGTTGTCCGTTGACGCGTTGGTTGGCGGCCGGGTTGCCTCGGGCTGCGTGAGGGCATATAACATCGGCGCGTCGGAGGTCCACACCGTAGGGCAGGTGGCGGAGGTCCTGAGTTCTGTTGCCGGGGCGCCCGCGCCGGTGGTCACAGGAGAATTCCGGCTGGGCGACGTCCGTCATATCACCGCCAGCTCGGCCCGGGCCTGGGCCGAGCTCGGTTGGATCCCCAAGCGTGGTTTCGAGGACGGAATGCGGGAGTTCGCCATTGCACCGCTGCGCGGGGATCAGGCCTAGGCCGTAGGAGGCAAACGTCCCGGTTCCGTAAGGAAATCCGCCTGTCGCACCGGGCCTGCGGATTCTACGGTCAAAGGGTGGAGAAAGAGCAAAGCGGTTCGCGCGATCGAAGAGGAATGGCCGGCCTCCCCAACGGACCGGCCGACGATGGGGGCCCACCCGCCGCACTCGTGGACGTCGTCTTACCGTGCCTCAACGAACGTTCGGCCCTTCCCAAGGTGCTGGGAGCTTTGCCGCCTGGATACCGCGCGATCGTCGTGGACAACGGATCAACCGACGGCTCCGGCGCCCTGGCCGCGAGCCTGGGGGCCACCGTCGTCGACGAACCGAGGCGCGGTTTTGGCGCAGCGGCGCATGCCGGACTGCTGGCGGCCACGGCGGAGTTTGTGGGCTTTTGCGATTGCGATGGTTCGCTGGACCCCGCCCAATTGGCCCCGATGCTCGAGCTCGTGCGCACAGCCCGTGCCGATCTGGTGTTGGGTGCCAGGCGTCCGGCCCGCGGTGCTTGGCCGATCCACGCCCGCTTGGCCAATATGGTCCTGAGCCGGCAGTTGCGCAGGCTCACGGGGATCCCTCTAACTGACCTCGGCCCCCTTCGCCTTGCCCGGCGCAGCGCACTCCTCGGCCTGGACCTCAAGGACCGACGCAGCGGCTACCCGTTGGAAATGTTCCTCAAAGCGCACCGCGACGGTTGGCGTGTGGCCGAAGTTCCGGTCGACTATGCTCCCCGGCTGGGAAAGTCCAAAGTAACGGGCACACTCCGCGGAACCGTCACTGCGCTCAAAGACATGGGGACCCAGTTGGCCGCCGCATCGCAGCGGACTCAGGCGACGAAGGGCGACGGGCCGGCCGATCGAGCACCGGCTGATCCCCATGGAGCGACGCCGTGAACCTCACCATCGCCGTCATTGCCAAAGAATGCAGCCCGGGCAAGGTCAAGACGCGCCTCACTCCCCCGCTCACCCCGGAGCAGGCCGCAGCCTTGGCCCAGACCAGCCTGAGCCAGACCCTGGAAACAGTGCGATCCCTTCCGGCGGATAGGCGTTTGCTCGTCTTTGACGGCACGCCGCACGAAAGAGATGCAGCCGGTTTTGAAGTATCCGCCCAGTGCTCCGGTGGCCTGGACGAGCGGCTGGCGGCCATCTGTTCGCTCACGGCCGGACCCCTGCTGATTCTGGGCATGGACACGCCCCAAATACGCGGGGAGCAATTGGCCCCGCTCCTGGCGGACTGGGCAGCCCCCGCTCCGGTACCGCATCGCGGCGCGTGGTTCGGCCCGGCGTCGGACGGTGGCTTCTGGGCGTTGGGCCTGTACCGGCCCGACGGCGGTTTGCTCCGCGGGGTGGACATGTCCACTCCGCGGACCGGGGCGCAGCAATTGGCCCGGCTTGCCGGCGCTGGCCTGGAGGTCGGACTGCTTCCCGTCGTGCGGGACGTGGACTACTTCGCCGATGCTCTGGCTGCCGCGCGGGAATGCAGCGGAACCCGGTTTGCCCTCGCAGTGGAGCGGTTTGGCGTCGGACTGCCCGAGGCGGGCATGCCGCTTGGGGTGCCGGCCGGCGTCGTGCCCACGAGGGGTTCCTCGCGATGAGCATCCAGACAGCTCGCGGAGGCCCTGGTGCCCGGTCCGATTCCTTTGCGCCTGACTCCCGCCCGCTCGCCTTGTTTGGACCGGCTCTCTTTGGACAGGGCGGCCACGAGCCTTATGCCCGCAGCCTGCCCCTCGGCCTGGGGCGACTGACGCTGCGTCCGGAGTCGGCATTGCCGGAGTCCATCGGGCCCGTCCACTTCAACATGCTCGGCTGGTCCGGCCCGGCCACGGCAGGTGAGCGCGAGTTGCTTCGCGCCCTCCGCGGGCCCGTTCTTGATGTGGGCTGCGGCCCAGGGCGGATGCTGGAGGCCGCCCGGGAACTGGGGCTGGCCTCCATGGGTGTCGATTCGAGCCCAGCCGCCGTGAAGCTGGCCACCGCCCGGGGCGGTGCGGCCATCCTGGGCTCCATCTTTGACCCCGTCCCACACGAGCGAGGTTGGGGTTCGGCCCTGTTATTGGATGGCAACATCGGCATCGGTGGAAACATCCGGGTGCTCCTGGAGCGTGTTGCCTCCTTGCTCGCCTCGGACGGGCAAGTGCTTGCGGAGGCCGAAGCACGCGATTTTCTCGATGTGGCCTATCTGGCGGTGCTGGAGGATTCAGACGGACGTGCCAGCGCGGCCTTTCCCTGGGCCCGTGCCGGCGCGAAAGCGCTCGCTGTCCACGCGGCCCGCGCGGGATTGGATACCGTGGCAACCCGGACGGTTCAGGGCCGGGTCTTCCTGACCTTGGAACGGCGGCCGTAGAGTCCGACGGCGGCCACAGCAGTCGCTGCGGCCACCACCAGGACCATCCAGAAAACGCCCAAGGCCAGCACATAGTCTCCCTGCAGGACGGTGCTGTTGGCGCCGCTGCCCGGCCCGGTTGGCTGGAGCACCTGCTGGGCGCGGATGAGCGGGGCCGCCACCAACGTCATCAATGCCCCCACCAGAAGGGCCCCGCGCACGATCCCCCGTTGAACGGGGCCCAGCCCATACGTCAACCTCGACAAGCCGCCGCCGGCCAACGTCGTCAACGGAACCAGCACGCCGTCGTGCACCAACAACGCCACAGCAAGCCAGGCAGCCACACCGATCAGCTGGGCAGGCGGCACATTGGCAAGGAATCCGAAGAGGGCGTATCCGAGGGCTGCCAGTCCTAGGATGCCCAGGGCTGCACGCACCCACCAGACGGTCCCGCGCCTACCGGGCGCCGACGGAATCCCCAAGGAGAGCCGCATCAGATCACCTCCACTTTGTGCACCCATTTGGTCTGCAAGACGCCCGGGCGTCCGGGTGCGACGATCCGTGCAGGATAGCCGTGGTCGAGGTCCAGGGGTTCGCCGTTGAGCTCGAGCGCCAGCAAGGTCTGCTCGTCCTGGCTGTACGCAGCGGGCATGAAGGACCGCCCGTACACGCCGCCTTTCTCCATGCTGGAAATCTGCAACTCGGCATCAGCCGGTGCGCCCACCGTTGCCATCAGGTCCCTGACTCGGACACCGCGCCACTGGGCTCCTTGGCTCCAGCCTTCCACGCAGGCGATGGGCAATCCGTAGCTGTACTGCGGCAAGGCCGCGAGCTGCGCCAGTGTGAACGTCTTCTGCACCGATCCCGAGGACACGGTCAGCACCCAGTCGGGGCCCAGCGCAGCGTCAGCCACACCGGCCTGGGCGGCCGTCCTGTTGATGGGGACGGCCTGGGGGCCGGTATCCATTCGGCGCGGCGCGAAGAGGTTCAGGCTCGACAGCCAGGCGAAGGACTGGCCCCCAGTCGTCAAGACGACGACGCCGGTGCCAGCAGTGATTGCCGCCAGGAACCCCCTGCGGCTCCAGCCGTGCCCGGTTCGAGCCTTCGCGGCTGCAGGAAGAGTTTTGCTGTCCGGCACTCCCCCTTCAGTCGCCGCAGCGATGGTGGCCGCGTCCGACCGACGGCTCCAATGGGCCAGGATCAGGGGCATCTTGACAGCGATGTGAAGCGCCAAAGATCCGATGATGACCCAGGCCAGCCAATAGTGGACATCCCTGAAGGAAAACGGCCAGGGGTACCACTGGAAAGTATTAAGCAGGCCGATGGTGACTTCCACCAGCGAAGCGGCCACGAAGAGCGCAATGGAGGCCCGTTCCAGGCCGTGCACCACGGACTTCAGCGGGGGCCAACGCA
This sequence comes from Arthrobacter sp. FW306-1B-G06A, assembly GCF_058781765.1. NCBI lineage: Bacteria > Bacillati > Actinomycetota > Actinomycetes > Micrococcales > Micrococcaceae > Arthrobacter > Arthrobacter sp. FW306-1B-G06A. The sequence continues at coordinate 64,034 of NZ_JBYSXB010000007.1, forward strand.
AGAGTTCGGGATACACGGACCAGAGCTTGGCGACGAGGAGCGGGATGGAAGCTATCCCGGTGGTGACGTGGATGCCCTGCGTAGCCACGTACAGCCATACGGGGCGGGTAATGAAAAGCATCCACGCTGGCGGATCCTGCAGAAGGTGGCTGAACAGTCCGGTCAAGAAGCACACAGTGAAGGCAAGGCCGAGCCAACGGCCCAGCACCACCGTCAGCCGCCTGCTGCGCAAGGGCGAGGAGAACCGTCCGTTCACCGCTTCCATCCGCTGTTGGAGGAAAGTGGTCAATCTGTCCATGCCTTGATCACACCACCAAGACCCTCCCGCCGTCCCGATGCAGACCTTACGAAAGGCATACGGTGCCGCGGATCAATGGCCCACCAGCCTGCACGTGGTGCACGATCGAAGGGTGAGCGAACCAACAACCCGGCCCGCGTCCGGCATTTCGGCCGCGGTGATGGCGCTGGCACTGGTGGCCCTGCTCGCCGCCGTCGTCTGGTGGACCGTCACCACCGATCCGTCCGCGGAGTGGGTGTCTCCTCTTGGCACGCTGGCCGCCTGGATTGTCTTCTTCCCGGCGGTACTAGTGGCGCGCCGGATCACGGCGCGGCACGCGGCCGCCGTCGTCCTTCTGGGCTCGCTCTTGGTGGGAGCCGCGGCCATCGCCGCACCGCCGGCCACCAGCAACGACTCCGCACGCTATGCGTGGGACGGCATCGTCCAGAAGGCCGGAATCTCTCCATATGCCCACGTTCCGGCGGACGAAGCGCTGCGGCCGCTGCGGCCGCCGTGGCTGTTCCAAGACGCCGGGCCGGATGGAACATGCCATAGCAATCCCTTCCCCACAGGTACGGAGACCACCACCAACATTCCCGGCGGCAGTACCCTGTGCACGGCCATCAACAGGCCCGCCGTGCCCACCGTCTACCCGGCGGTGGCAGAACTCTATTTCCTGGCCGTGCGGTTCGTCCCGGGTCCCGAGGTTGGATTCATCGCCTTCCAACTGGCAGGGCTCCTGCTTAGCCTCGCCATCACGGTGGCATTGCTGGCGTTCCTGCGCCGCACCGGAAGGCCCGCGCACCAAGCCGTCTGGTGGGCCTGGTCTCCGCTGGTGGCTTTTGAAGCCATCAACGGGGCGCATGTGGATGCGTTGGGCACCGCCCTGGCCTTGGCGGCGGCGCTACTGCTGGTGGGCGGGCGCACACTGGGTTCCGGAGTCGCCTTTGGCGCGGCCGTGGCCACCAAGCTGATCCCCGTCATCAGCGCCCCGGCACTGCTGTACCGGCGGCCGTTCCGCTTCGGCGCGGCCGCCGTGGCCACGTTCGCCGTGGTGTACGTACCGTACGTCCTCGCCAGCGGTTGGGCTGTCCTGGGCTATCTTCCCGAATACCTTCGTTCGGAGGGGTACGACGGGCAGGACAGCCCGCGGTTCGCTTTGTTGAAGCTGGTGCTCCCTGCCAGTTGGGCGGCGCCGGCCGCACTCGTGTTGCTGCTTGCTCTCGCCATTTACGTGTGGCGGACCACCGACGTCTCCCGGCCGTGGGACGGGCAGGTCTTGATGGTCGGAGGAATGCTGCTGATCGTTTCGCCCAGCTACCCTTGGTACGCACTGCTGCTTCTGCCGTTCGTCGTGTTGAGCCGTCGCTACGAGTTCACAGCCATCGCGCCCGTGCTGGCCCTGATGTATTTCACCGGCGCCGAACCCTACGGCCCGTTGGCGGAGCGACTCGGCCTGGGGACCGTCGTCGTGCTCCTGGTGGTTGCAACGGTCGTGAGACGACGGCGGCAGCACGCAGTGGCGTAATCGGGCGGCCATGCTGCTGGTGCGCTAGCTCTGCTCAGGCAGATCCTTGCTGGTTGCCGTTGACTCGTTCTCGGGCATTTCTTCGCCCCAGCGCGCAGAACCGAGCCAGCGGATAACGGCCACTAGCTTGCCGCGCAGTTCCTCCACGCCGACTTCGACGCCGGGAGTCAGATTCCGGTCAAGCGCCCGGGCCTGGACAAGGGCCGTCCGGCCCGACTCGGAAACAGCCACCCGCTGCGAGCGCCCGTCCAGGCGGCTACGTTCCCGGGTAATGTGCCCATGCGCCTCCAACCTCGAAAGCGTCTGTCCCATGGTCTGCGCCCGCACCTGGACTTTGGTGGAAAGCCGGGCCTGCACCATGGCCCCTTCCGCGTCGAGAACTTCCAACGCTATGACACCCGCATGGGTCAGGCCCAAGACAGCAAGCTTTTCATTCCAGGCATGCTCGACCAGTCGCGCTGCAGTTGAGAGCAACCGTGGAGTCGTCCAGTCGTTTAAGTCCGGCATACATCCACCATAGTAAGCCTGCTTCCTAAGTGCGGGATGCCAGTGTGAAATGACCCGCGCCAGGAGCATCGTTGGCGTGATCGCCACACCGTGTTGGAACCCGCTGGAATTCAGGGAAACCGGCCGGCCCATTATGCTCGGCATATGTCGCCGGATCGCCTTCTTACTGAGCTGGCCAACAGCCTTGACCGCCTGAGCGTCCTCGCTCGCCAACCCGAGGACATTCTGACCCGTCCTGTCCCTGCGTGCCCTGGCTGGACACTGAGGGATCTCTTCGGGCATCTGGGGTCGATCGAACGTTGGGCAGCCCAAATAGTCCTTTCGGGCAAGTTCGTCGAGGAACCTGAACCACCGGTCACCGGAGCCGAAATGTGGTTCCTCCAAGGCGCGGACGCCTTCCTCGGGACAATGTCGGCACTCGAACCCGAGGCGCCGTGCTGGAACTTCGGCCCGCCTCCGCGCAAAGCCGGGTTCTGGCGCCGGCGCCAGGCACATGAACACGCCGTCCACCTCATCGACGCCTGCCAAACATCAGGGTTGGCAGACCCTGTTTTCGCAGAAGATTTCCTGCTCGACGGAATTGACGAAATCCTGACAATGTTCACTCCGCGACAGCTTCGCCTGGGACGGATGCCCCAGCCGAAAGGGGCAGTGATCTTCCACGTACCCGGAGCCCGGAGCTGGAAACTCGGCCAAGGGGTAGCCGAGGCCTCCATTGCCGCCCCGCTGCACGGGATGTACCTGGGGCTCTGGGGCCGCTCCAACCTCGCAGAAACTGCTCTCATCGAAGGTGACAAAGCGCTTGCCGTCCAGGTTCTGCAAGGCCCCCTCACCCCCTGACCACCTGGTTTTTCGGCCTATATGCATAGCGGCGCGCAGCCATTCCCCCGGCCATGTTCCGCGAACTCGGCGAAGGCGCCCCGGCCGGCCAGCTACTTCAGCAAGTGCACGATCGTGGTTTCAGTGTCCGCCGGATCTGGTGTCGGATCTCCGTAGATCTCCCACGAATGCCCGGCAGACTCCCTATGATTCGCCGCCATCCACTCCTCGATCGTCTTGTATGCCTCGTCCATGCGGTGGTACGGCCCACGGTGGACTGCCACGGCAGCCTGGCCCGCGGGGGTTTCGGTTGCATGAACCTCGCCCGCCGGTTCAAAGGTGCGCGTGACTTCGACGCCGAATTCGCACAGAAGGGGTGCGTCAGGCGTGTTCGGGTGGTGGTAGACGAAGACATTGTGGCCGTCCGTCCACAGGCCCGGCTGACTGCGAATGAAGTCCCAGACCAGCGCCACAGCAGGGCCCCATGCCGAGCCGACTTCGCCCGGAAAGACCTCACGCCGGACGGCGGCCAGCATGCGGGGGCGAACAGTCTGTACGTTGACGGGGACCGACATGCAGGAGTCGGCTAGTACTTGTCCGCAGAGTCGACCGATTCCCCGACGGTGACTTCAGGGGCCACGTTCGGGTCGCCGCCGACCGAGCCGATGAACGCCTGGATCTCTGGGTCACCGAAGAATTTCTGGAATGCTTCTGTCGATTCCCATTCATCGACTACGAGGACAAACCCGTCGCCGACCGCGAACTGATGGTGGATGGCCCCAGCAGCCCGGCCGCGCTCCCCCCATTGGCGATACTCGTCAGCGCGCTCCTCCAGCGACTTGGCGAAAACGCTCGTGTCACCGGATACCTTGGTTGCAATGATGACGGACATGATGTGACCTCCTATGGCCTGGACTCAGCTCGTGGCAGCCAGCCACGCGACGATCCGCCTGAAAGGTCTGACACGAGAAAGACCATACTCATTCCGCCCTGTAACCGCCCGAGTGGCCACTACTTGTCATTCGCGGCGACCTGCCGACGGGTTCTCTAGTTACTGAACCCGGATAGGATCTCCGGGTACCCAGCTTCCGGAACGTCCTGAAGGAACCGCATCGCATGCCGCACCTTGACCCCGCCCTCCCTCTCAACACCTTGCCGCAGATGCTCCTGGACGTTGCCGCCGTCGAGCGCAATATCGGCATCAAAGAGGCCTGGACACGGGAGCGCGGCATGGTGCTGGCCCCGCATATCAAGACCACCATGACGGGCGAGATTGTCCGTCGGCAGTTGCCCCGTTCCTGGGGCGTGACCGTGGCGACCACCGCGCAGGCCGCGCAGGCCATCGAGTGGGGTGCCACCCGGATCCTCATCGCGAACGAGGTGCTGTTCCGCGGCCACCTCGAGGAGCTCCGCGCCCGGCTGACAGCCTCGCCGGAGCTGGAGATCTACTGCCTGGCCGATTCGACGGCGGGCGTCCAAGCCATGGCCGAAGTGTTCGAACACTCGCCACAGCCGCTCAACGTACTGATCGACGTCGGGACCGCCGGCGGCCGCACCGGGATCCGCAGCGAAGCCGAAGCCGGGCCTCTCGCTGCTGAGGTTCGTGCCGCCCAGGGATTACTGTTGGCCGGCGTCAGCGCCTACGAGGGCGTGGCACCGAACACCAGGACCGATGCAAACCTGGCCGGGATCGATTCGCATTGCCGCCTGGCCCGCGACATTTTCGACGAACTGCACGCCACTTTCGAGGTGGATCTACCGGTGTTGAGCAACGGCGGCTCGGCGTTCCAAGACCGTGCCGCCGCGTTCCTGCCGCACAGCACCTCCGTCAACGTGCTCCGGTCAGGCTGCTACGTCGTGCACGACCACGGCACCTACCAGAGCGTCTCGCCAATCCCGGGTCTCACCGCCGCCGTCGTGGTTCGGGCACTGGTCATCTCCGCCCCTGAACCCGGGCGCGTTGTCCTGAACGCGGGCAAGCGGGAGTTGGCGTACGACGCCGGCCTGCCGGTGATCGTCTCCCGATTCCGTAACGGGGCCCTCCTGCCGGACGGCGAAGGCGCCACGCTGACGCGCCTCTTCGACCACCACGCCATCGTGGACGACGCAGAAGGCCTGCAGGTCGGCGATATCGTGGATCTGGGCATCTCCCACCCTTGCTCAGTGTTCGACCGCTGGCGTGAGGTTGTCGCAGTCAGCGACGACGCCGTCGAGACCTGGCGTCCGGTGTTCTAGGCAGTCCTGCAAGCGGCTGGCATCCGGAACGTCCGTTACGACTTGTCTCTGCGCAGCAACGTCATCTGTCCTCCCAAGGGAAGGGTTCAACACGCTGCAGTGCCTTCTGAATATCTTTGGCGCGCGATTCAAGCCCGAGATCCGCGAGATGTCCCAAGCCGTACGTGAGCCACTTCCGGCCGAATTCTCGCTGCTTCGGAGACAGGACAGGCTCCCTCGAGAGATCCAGAGCCCGTAAGACACGCTAGCGAGGCGTGGGCCGCCCGTCGAACCATCCCTGGATCAGTTCTACCACCACTTGGGCAATGATGTCCGCAAGCATCTCATCGCCTCCTAGGTGGGGCACCGCCGAGGCCCGGCGGCATGCGACCACGTCCCGGTCCGCCCGGAATGGAAACGAGCTATCGGTACAGGTGTTCGCCACTCTATTTCCGAAGCCTCCCGAATATCTATCATTGCAACGATGGCAGTATCCGTATTTCAAACTTGGTGAGCCCGATGCCTTGATGCACGCGTTGGATCGGGCGAAATAGGTTCACGTAGAAAGTGGTCGAAACGCCCGGAGGAAACACGCTTTGGCCGTGCGTGGTCACCCCAATCCGGCTAATTTATTTTGAAAAGGGCGTACCTGTTCCGTGGACACAAACGATTAAAAGAGTGGACAATACCGAGCTGACCTTCGTGAAGGCTGCATGACAACGGCGCGCCGTACAACCCGGGAAAGTACACATCAATGACACTCACTGCCGAGGCCATTCATACGCTAGTAGAGATCGCCGTCCGCTTCAGCCCCGACGGCGCCCCGTTGGCCGTCCGATATGACGGCGGCATCTGGGCTGTGGATCCCGACGGCGGCGCCGCGCACTGGTTCGGACGCGGAAGCGGGCGGGATGGCGGCGACTCCGCCGCCACCGACAGCGAACACCTCGCATCCGTTGAAAACTGGCGGGTACAGGCTCGCCTCAACTCAGACTCCGCATTGCTCACATTCCATCTGCAGCGGAGTCCCGGATCCCCGGACTGGTTGCTGGCTGACATCACCGACGCGTCCTAGAACAGCTCCCGGGCTCGATCGCGTGCTGCAACGAACAGACCGGCCGCTTCGGCAAGGATCTCGGCTACCACGTCACCCTGGTCACAGCCTCAACCTCCGCGTTCAGCCCGGAAGCGATGCACGCCGCTCACGCTATCGTCCTTCCATCCCCGTCAGTGCAGTCGCTGCTGCCAGTCGGCCGGGACGCGTGAGGCTGGGCCCGGAACGCTTTGATCGAGCGGGTGATGCGCCGGCGGTTCAAGTTCCGGACCGGCGAAAAATGCGGAGTCGGGATAGTTGAAGAACCAGTCCTCGCCCGGCTCGAAGGTGCGGATGACCGGGTGGCCGCTGGATTGTGCATGGGCTGTGGCGTGTTGCCCCGGCGAGTTGTCGCAGCAGCCGATGTGCCCGCACTGGGCGCACCGCCGCAGGTGGAGCCACCACCCACCGTTGGCCTCGCATTCGACGCAACCAGGTCCGCTGGGTGGAATCGAAACGTCGATTCCGTGATTTGCATTCATGTGGCTTTCCCTCGTATTGGAGTGCCTTTGGACCACCCACTACTTTACGCCCCGGCTATTTCACGCCGAAGGAATGCTGCCCTCGTCGTGAGTGCCGCCAGCGGGCCGGATCCGCCTCCAGCGCGGCCCGGTCCCAACGTCCTGTCTCCGCAGCCGCCTCGTAGGTGGACTGCAGGAACCGCAACAGCATCTTGTCGGGGTCCGAGGCAGTGCGGACGTTCTCATACGGGAGGAGGTACAGCCTGCCGTCATTGTTATAGACGGCACCGTCGGCGTCGGTCACATATTCGGCGTAGCCGGCGGGCTCGGGATAGCAGTAGGCATAGAAGGCTCCTTCGTCCCCTCCCCCGGGCCAAAACCCGCAGCTGCTTAGCTCGTGGGAGTAACCCTCCACCATCACCCAGTCGGCGCAGTTCGGGATTCCTCCGGGGTGGGTGGGCGCGTCCCGTCCGGAGAAGCGGGAGTACGCGAGGTCCATGCCTCCCCAGAAGAAGTGCACGGGACTGGCCTTGCCCCTGAAACGGGACCTGAATTCGTTCAGGACGCGGTCCGACTGGACCAATTGCCGCCAAAACAGCCCGATGGCCTCCGGATCGTAGGAGGCGTGCTGATGGTCCTCGGCGAAGGGTATGGCCGGGTCCACCTCGTTCGGAATGCCGCGGATAGACGCCTCGATACCGAGCCGGCCCAAGGCTTCGAATACCTCGGAGTGGAATTCGGCCACCGACTTGGCTCCGAGAACGACGAATGCTGAAGTTCCATTGCTGGAGCGTATGTTCAGCCGGTGTTCAAGGAAATCGAATTCGATGTCGTAGGCACCGCGGCCATACGGGATCATTGATGTCGTCAGCCCGCGCGGCGTGACGTAAAGCGTCACCTGCCACCAGTGGTTCAGCATCGGGCTGTGCGCCATGCGGATTTTTCCGACGATCTGGGTCCACATGTGCACGGTCTCCCGGGTCGGGGTCCAATCATCGGCCCGAAGCCGTGGCCATCCAGGGTGAGCCATCTGACAATTCTGCCACCTTTAGCGCCAGAACCGCCGAGGTCCCCTGCTTCGGCGCCTGGCCCGACGTCGGAGGCGCGCAGGCTCGGCACTATGACAATCAACGCTTCATCCGACCGTGTCCGACGACCGGGCGGCTGGCTGCCCGAGCGACAAGACGACCTTGAGGAATGGATTGCCGGTCACCGGGAACGAGTGGAAGCGCGGGGCGAAGACGCTGCCCTGCATCCCGTGATCGTGGAGTTCAAGGAACTGATCGCCAGCGATCCGGTTGTCCGCCTCTACATGACGGAGATGATCGAGCAGGTACCTAAATTGAAGCCCTACCGCAAACGGCATCTCACGAGCGTTGACCAGATGCTTCGGCTCATCAACGAGGTCCTGACGACTGCCCCCGAGTTCAGCGAAGGCGGCATGGTCACCACGCCGTTGACAGCGATCCTCGATTGGACCATGGGTACCGAGGCCGGGTTCGCGGCTCACCGCGATCCCCGGATCATCGCCAGCGCCTGCGAGTCGACCCCATACAAGATAAGCTCCGACGTTCAACGCCGGAGCCGGTTCTGGGTCAAGAACCAGCCCTCTCACTCGAGGACCTGCTCGCCCGGGACGAGTCAATGGATCATTTTGTGGGCGGAACTGTGTACCAGGCGTTCCTGAGCGCGCTCAATTATCACCGGTGGCACGCTCCCGTCGCCGGAACGATCGTGCGGGCGTACGTCAAGGACGGCACGTACTTCTCCGAGGCAGACTCCGAGGGGGCCGACGCCGTCAAGCCGACCCTCTCCCAGTCATATCTGGCCCACGTCGCTGCCCGCGCGATCATCCTGATCCAGGCCGACGACCCCGTCATCGGTCTCATGGCAGTGATCCCGGTAGGCATGGTCGAAGTCTCATCCTGCGTCATCGATCCGGAGATCGTACCGGGCCACCACGTAAACAAGGGAGACGAACTGGGGTACTTCCAGTTCGTCGGCTCGACCGAGTGCCTCGTCTTCCGGCCCGGTGTCATCGACCAGTTCGCTCTCACCGCTATCCCCCAACCGCAGGATCCGAACGCGCCCCTCGTGCGGGTCCGGTCGAAGCTGGCGACCGCTAAGTCCTGAGGCCGACGGCGGCCTCCTGAGGCACGAGCTAGTCTAGATGTGCCGTAGGGGTCTGGCCGGAGTGCCGGAACAGGGCCAACGCCCGCGTAAGCGATATGTCCGCCCGGGAGACGAGTAGCGCTGTCAGCAAAGCTGCCGCAACGTGCGTGTCCAGCATCAAATCCGGTGAGTGCCCGGCCGCGACGGATGGCGTCACGGCCAGCTGCCCAGGCTGCCATCCTGACCCTGCATGCTGATGTTGGGCTGGCGCAACAACCGAGAAGGCCCCGGAGAGCCGGCCGAAGGCCAGATGCAGGACCTGCTGGGCGACACCGCAGAGAAAGACCAATAGCCAACTCGGTAGGTTTATCCGGGCGAGCAGCGAAGCGCACATACTCAGCAGAGCCGTCAGCGCGATCAGCACCGGAACCCCGGGAGACACGCCACCCGAGACCAGGTGGGCGACCAAGCCCAGTCCGACCGCCACCGGTCCGACTTCCCACCCCGGGAATCTGGGACGTCGACGGGACCTGTGCTCATCCACGCTGCTCTCTCTCCCTTCCATCGGTGGACGGGTTCTGCTCTCCTTCATGGTGCCGCCGTTTCGCACCTGAAGGAAGACTTTCCGGCCGTTTGCACGTTTGGGTCAAAGGACCCTCGCTGTGGAGCCAGGAGATTCGAAGTCCCGGCTTCTTCTCGCGGGACGGAGTACGGTTGCCACAAGCGAGCGGCTCAACCACCGCTCAACACTGAAATCGCGGGACCGATTCCGCCGCACGAGGAGGAACTATGAGTAACTTCGAAGGCAAGACCGCGATCGTCACCGGCGGAGGCTCCGGACTTGGGGAAGCGATCAGCAAAGACCTCGCGAAGAACGGTGTCAACGTCGTCGTCGACATCAACCTGGACGGTGCCACCCGCGTGGCCAACGAGATCACGGTCGCTGGCGGCACCGCCGTTCCCTTTCAGGCCAACACAGCGGTCGCCGAGGATAGTAAGAAGGCCGTCCACTTCGCGGTGGCGAGCTATGGCGCCGTCGCCGCTCCCGGCAACGCCGCTTACACCGCGGCCAAGCACGGCGTCGTGGGCCTGACCAAGAATGCTGCGGCTGAATATGGGCCCCAGGGGTTGCGCGTCAACGCTATCGGCCCCGGCTATATCGATACGCCGCTGCTGGCCGCTGCGCCTAAAGAAGTCCTCAATGGGCTCGAGGCGAAGCATCCGCTCGGCCGCCTGGGACAGCCTGAGGAGATCGCGAACGTCACCACGTTCCTACTTTCCGACAAGGCCAGTTTCATGACCGGCTCTTACGTACTCGTCGATGGCGGCTACACCGCCGTCTAAGCTGCTGCCAGCCGGCGGCTCGTGGATCAGGGCGTAGTCCGAGTGTGCGACCCGTTCAGTGAGGGTTACCCGATACCTCCGCACACGCATCGGCGCGCTCCGAGCCGGTTCACACCCAAAGTCCGTTCTGGCGCGGCGCTTCCCACCCGGCAAAATGTGACACCATTTGCTCCATGGTTCGTAAAGTTGCATATCAAGGAGAGCCCGGCGCCAACTCCAACATCGCCTGCCTACAGATGTTCCCCGACATGGAGCCAGTACCGTGCCCCAGCTTCGAAGATGCTTTCGAACTAGTGAAATCCGGCGACGCGGACCTCGCCATGATTCCGATTGAGAACTCCATCGCCGGGCGCGTTGCGGATATCCATGTGCTCCTGCCTGAATCCGGATTGCAGATTGTGGGCGAACATTTTCTCAGGATCCGATTCCACTTGCTGGGCATACCCGGAAGCACGCTCGAACAGGCGCGAGAAGTGCACAGCCACGTTCATGCCCTCGGCCAGTGCAGGAAGCTGATCCGGTCAATGGGGCTGAAACCAGTTGTTGCCGGCGACACGGCAGGATCCGCACGGGAGGTCCGCGACTGGAATGACGCTTCCAAGGTCTCGCTCGCGCCTCCGCTCGCCGCCCAGATGTACGGGCTGGACGTCTTGGCAGAAGACGTCGAGGACGACGCCACCAACACGACCCGGTTTGTCGCCCTGTCAAGGGAGCGTCGGCAGCAAACCCGCGACGAGTTGCCCGGTCCCGTGATCACGAGCTTCGTCTTCCGGGTCAGGAACGTCCCCTCGGCCCTGTACAAAGCCCTGGGTGGTTTCGCGACGAACGGCGTGAACATGACGCGCCTGGAAAGCTACATGGTGGGTAACGAGTTTGCTGCCACCACGTTCATGGCCGACGTTGAAGGGCACCCATCCGACACCCCCGTGCGACTCGCGCTCGAGGAGCTGGAGTTCTTCACCGATGAGGTCAGGGTTCTCGGCGTATTTGCTGCTGCGCCTTACCGAAGCCTGGGCTTCACCGATTCCGGCAATCCGGGCACAACGCCTGCTGGCAATCCAAAGCCCACTTTGTCGCTTTAGTGGCTATCCCGCGTGCGTGAGCATCGGCAAGACCCACGCGATAATCACCGGAAGTTTGAAAACAGCAGTGACGAAACAGGCCGCGACGGCAAGCGCCCATACCGCCCGCCGTCGTCGGGCCCCCACGACTTCCGTCCTGACAGCGTCGAAGGCCCGCTGAAGAGCGACAGCGTCCCCGGGCCCCGCAGGCTGGCGGTGCCAGGTTCCCGGCAACGCGGCAACGGCGACAATGCGGGCGATCTGCTCCGGAGTGAGGACCGGTCTGCGCCGGTTAAGCCAGCGCAACAGCTGACCATCGCTCAGCACAGTTATGCTCTCGGGCCGTTCCCGGACCGTGATGCCCTTGGGCTCCACGAACACCAGGACACCGGTGACCTCCACCGCCAGACCTGCTGCTGCGGAGAGGAGCTTGGCGGCTCGGGCCGCCTCGTGCATGGCGTTGGGAAGATAGCGCTGTCTCGTGCCGGCCACCATCAGAGTGCGGCCAGCCACCCAGATTCTCTGGTTTGAATGATTCTTGGTGTTCACTGTGTACACCCCTGCCGGCCCGATCAACACATGATCAATGTCTGACGTGCCGGCCCCGGCCGGAACCGCATGAAGGACTGTCCATTCCGGTCCCAGCCGCGCCAGAACCCGAGCCACCGCCAATTCCCCGACGGCGCCCGTGTACCAGGGGCGGCTGTCTGCGGTCAGCGGGTCAAGCCCGAACACGCGCCCCAGCCGGGACCGCGGAGCGTCCCTTTCCCGCACGGCCAAGAGCTCGGCCATCACGGCCTGTCCCGGTACCCGGTCAGTCAGCAGCCCGGGACTGAGCTCGGTGCCTGGACCTTTGCCGGGAACCTCCGGCGGGTCCGGAGGCAGACCTGTACCAGTCGGGAAAGGGTCGGGGATCATGGGCTTTCGCATTGTCGTTGGTACACAGGACCGATCCTAACGGTGCCGGGCGAGAATACAGGCAGCACATTATCGGCGGCCCGACTGATCTGCGGACCGTGCATGGCCGTCGGGGCCTGCAACCTCCTGGACCAAAAGCCCAGGCGGGCCACCACCCGCTACACGCACTCCGGGCGATACCCCGGATCTGCGGGGCCGCTCTGGAGAAGCGCGTTGGAGACGAGAGACCACACGTTCGGGTCGTTGGGAGATTGATCGTGTTCGAATGTGTCGAGCGGGCAGTAGTCCTGCAGGACAAGGTTGGACATTTGCTTGAGCGGCCCAACAAGAGCCTGGCTCGTATAGGGCGTCACGACCTCGTCGTAGCGGGTCGAGATCACTGTGTACGACGGCCCCGGCACGGCGTCGCCGATCGAATTGAGCTCGGTCATGAATGCCGAGCCGGCATGCTGGTCCGCGCAGGCCTGGCACAGGGTGCTCGTTGCGGTCGTGTCGAGAATCATCCCTGCGGGCGACGGCGCGATCAGGCCTTGGGTGCCATGGTTCGACGGCGCAATGCCAACCAAATGGTGCACATACTTGGCGCCGTCGAGGAAGCCGATGTAATAGCGCGGCATCATCCCACCTTGGCTGTGGCCGACGAGATCTACCTGCTTCGCACCCGTTGCGCCGAGAACTGAGCGAACGAACGTCGCAAGCTCAGCAGCGGAGTCCCGAATTGGCCCGCTGGCGGGGACACCGTTGACTACTCCGTAGTTGAGCGAGAAGACGCAGTACCCCTGATTCTTAAGTACGGGCGAGAACAGCGCCCAGTTCTTGTACATCGTCTCGAACGTCCCTGGGACGAGGACTATAGGGTACGGATGCACGCTCGTCGGCTTGCACGTCCAGTCATTGGCTCCGGGCGGGACCGGCGAGATCGAGTCGGCCTGAGCCGCGGGTGCGGCGAAGAGTCCAATCGTGAGCGCCGCAGCGGCGAGGACGGCGGTGAGTCGGAATCGGCGCATGGCCTTGCCTTTCTCCTGGCCGCGAACCCCTATGTCCGCGGCATCCCTAGCTACTTTGGGGTAACTTACCGTCGGGTTGCAATACCGTGCTGCAAACTTGAGAAAACGTGCACCCCGCTGGTCAACCCCGGACCGTATCGAATGCCAGACCAATCACCGACTGATCGTCCCGCCCTGATCCCAATCCTCTGGACGGGTAGGGCCAGCGGCGCCTAGGCTGGTTGTGTTGCCCCGGACCCCGGCAGCGCGTCTTCAGCGCATCCGAGGAGGCAACCACTTGCCCTTGACCAACCAGCCTTCACCGTCCGTGCCCGCGTTGACGATGCCGCCACGACCCGCTCCGCGAAGGGCACGGATCAACAAGGTCACGAGCAGCTATGCGGACCTCCTGAAATCCGTCCGGGAAGCGGGTCTGCTCCGGCGGTGCCGACGCTACTACCTCCTCCTGCTGACGATCCTGGCCGTGGTGGGAACGGGGATCTGGGTGGTGTTCTTCATCTTGGGAGACTCCTGGCTTCAGCTGGCCGTGGCAGGCGCCTCCGGCGTCGTCTTCACGCAGTTCGCCTTCCTCGGCCATGAAGCAGCCCATCAGCAAGTGTTTGCGTCCCGTTCCGCGAACGAGTGGACTGCACGCCTCATTGCCACCCTGGTGGTAGGCATGAGTTTCGCGTATTGGACCGACAAGCACTCGCGGCACCATGCCCGCCCGAACATGGTCAATCATGACCCGGACATCGCACAGGGTGTGGTCATCTTCCACAACGAAGTGCCAAGCAGCCGCGGAAGACTCGGCCGTGCCCTCGGCAAGCACCAAGGCTATTTGCTCTTCCCTTTGCTCTTGTTCCTCGGATGGACGCTGCATATTGACTCGTTGAAGTATTTGCTTCGGCGAGGGCCAGTGAAGTACCGGTGGCTTGAGATCGCCCTGCTGGGTCTGCACTTCGGTGCCTACGTCGGCCTGCTTTTCCTCGTCCTGTCCCCCGCGATCGCCGTCACATTCATCGTGGTACAGGTCGCCGTGTTCGGTCTCTACATGGGAGGAAGCTTCGCGCCGAATCATAAGGGGATGCCGATCCTGTCCGAAAACAGCCGGGTGGACTTCCTGACACGGCAGGTGGTCACGTCCCGCAACATCGCCGGAGGACGATTCGTGACCTTGCTCATGGGCGGGCTTAATCACCAAATAGAACACCACTTGTTCCCCGATATGCCCCGCCCGCACCTGCGAGAGGTCCGTCAGCTGGTCAAGGCGCACTGCGATGCCGAGGGGATCGCCTACACCGAAACGGGGCTGCTGCACTCGTACGCAATCGTGGTTCGCTACCTTAATACGGTAGGACTCGCGGCAGCGGATCCGTTCACCTGTCCAGTGGCCGGCGAATACCGGCGATAACCAGCGGCCGGCGGCACAGACCCGTCAGGAAGACCACGATGCTTGCCGCCGTTTCCGGTCCCAGACAGTCCACGCGATGAGTGCCGCAAAGACGATCACTTCCAGGCGGCGGCTGGGTCGAAGGTCAAGGGATGCCCCAGACCATCACGCACCAGCACGGCGATGCTAGGTCCGGGCAAGAAGCCTGGTCAACAGGAACCGCCAACGGCGCAGCGGCCGGGGTTCCAGCAAAAGAGATTGCCTCTCGCCGCGAAAGGCGGCGGGACCTACTGTGGAGCTATGGACGCCACAGCAGCTCACGCTTTTGCGATTCCGCCGGTATCAGTCCACCGCCCCACGACTGCCGTTGAAGACGTCATTACCCTCGTGGCCGGCGTTTGGCTCCTCACCGGAACCTATGTTGACGGCTGGGCGCACAACAACCTCCGCGACCTCGAGACGTTCTTCACTCCGTGGCACGCGATCCTCTACTCGGGCTTCGCGGCGTGCGCCCTCTGGATCGCCGCCCTGACCTGGCGCCGCCACGCACCCGGCACACGGTGGACCGAAGCCATCCCCGCCGGGTATGGGGCCGCGGCAGCCGGGGTCGTCCTCTTCCTCATCTCCGGGATGGCGGACTTCGCCTGGCATTCGGTGTTCGGCATCGAGCAGGGCCTCAAGGCGCTATTCAGCCCGTCCCATCTGGGGCTCGCCACGGGAGGCTTCCTCATCCTCGGCGCGCCGTTCTCCTCGGCATGGCACTCACCCGAACGGTCATGGCCGCGGCTGATACCAGCCGTCGCGAGCGCCATGCTCTCCGGCATGGTCGCGGCATTCATCCTGCAGGAATTCACGGTCTTCGCCCGTCACGGGCTCATCCAGACGTACATCTCCGCTCCCGGGGCGGAGCCCGCGGTGACGGTGCCGACGTCGTCGTCCATCATCGTGTCCTTGGGATCGTTCTTTGTCTCAACGGCTGTGCTTTTCGTGCCCGTCCTTTTGCTTTCGCTACGATGGCGCCTGCACGCCGCCGTGCCCGCGGCCATGGTGCTGCTGCCCTCGGTGGCCCTGCAGATCATGGTCGCGCTGCGTGACGCCTGGCTCGTTCCGGCGGCCGTCGCTGGAGCCGTCCTCGTTGGATTGCTGTGGGCCATGGTACGACCCCGCCCGACCAGCCACGCGCGGCTAATGATCGCGACAGGCCTCTCCCCCGTCGTGTTCTGGGCCCCGTACTTCGCCGGTGTGGCGGTCCACGACGGGGCACTGAGCTTCTCCCCTGAAATCTGGGGCGGGACGCTCGCCTGGACCGGACTGGAAATGCTCGCCCTCGCCGCGCTTACCCTCAAGATAGAAGCCACAGCGAGAACCATCCAGGCGTCACCGACTCACTGATTTGCCAGCTGTGCCGATCATTGCGCAGGGCTGATGTCCCTCACTGCCTGAGGTCGAGGGCTTCGAGCAATCGCTTCACTGAGCCGCCGAGGTTCCAGTCCGTAGCGAGACGCTCGAGTTCAATGCGCGAGTCCCCGACGACGGGGCGCAGCAGCGCTCCCGCCTCGTCGAGCGTGGGCAGTGCGAGGTCGCGCACGACGTTCACAACAACGGGCGCAACAGCCAGATAATCGGCGGAAGCGGCGAGTTTCGTCCTTACAGGCGCGGACAGCCCGCTGCCTGGATCCCTCGCTGCAGCGAGCAACTGGTCGAGCGTGCCGTACATCGCGAGCAACGACGCGGCCGTCTTTTCACCGATCCCGCCCACACCCGGCAGCCCGTCCGATGCGTCGCCGCGTAGCGTCGCGAAATCGGCGTACTGCTCGGGCAGCACTCGATATTTGCCCACGACGACGGCATCCGTCACGACCTCAAGGTTCTTCATGCCCCTCGCCGTGTAGATGACGCGCACCTGGCGGGCATCATCGACCACCTGGAACAGATCCCGGTCGCCCGTCACGACGTCGACGGGAACCCCGGCGTGGCT
Source organism: Arthrobacter sp. FW306-1B-G06A (assembly GCF_058781765.1). Taxonomy (NCBI): domain Bacteria; kingdom Bacillati; phylum Actinomycetota; class Actinomycetes; order Micrococcales; family Micrococcaceae; genus Arthrobacter; species Arthrobacter sp. FW306-1B-G06A. The sequence goes on from NZ_JBYSXB010000007.1 coordinate 80,725, forward strand.
CGCGTAGCTGCCGATGACGTCGTCGGCTTCATGGGAGGCAGCCCCGACGACGGCGATCCCCGCAAGGCGGAGGACCTGCCGGATCATGGGAACCTGCAGCTGGAGCGCATCCGGTACCACTTCGACGTCGGGCGCACCCTCGACCGCCTCCGCCACCCGATGCGACTTGTACGTCGGGATGAGATCCACGCGCCACTTCGGGCGCCAGTCTTCGTCCCAGCACGCAACCAGATGTGTCGCCCCATAGTCGGTGGCGAGCCGCGCGATCATGTCCAGCAGACCGCGAACGGCGTTTACCGGGGTGCCATCGGCGCGGCGGATCGAATCGGGCACGCCGAAGAAGGCGCGAAAGTAGAGCGAGGCCGTATCAAGGAGCATCAGGCGGTGAGGCATAACCGATCCTTACATCCACAAGCGGCAAAGGGCAGGTGCTTTCCAGTTTCCCGGAGAAGCACCTGCCCTTGTAGCGACGTGTTACTTCTTGGCGCGGCGGCGAATCACCGCTGTGGATGCCGCGCTCGCGGCCAAAGCGCCTGCGCCGACCAGCGACCACAGGATCAGGTTGGACTCTGCAACAGTGTTGGCCTCGCCGTTTGCTGTGCCAGCGGCGGTAACGCTGGAAACAGCAGCAAGTCCGGAATTGCCCTTGCCGTTGCCGCCGCCATGGTTGCCGCCCCCGTTATTGTTGCCTCCGCCGTTGCCGGAATTCACAACCACGGCTGCCCAGCGCCTGTTGCCGGACGTGGCGCCGACAGCGCCGATCATGTAGTTGCCGCCGTCGGTGAAGGTAATGGGCGTTGAGAAAGCGCCGGTGCCGTCAGCAATCACGCTGAAGTTGGACGGAGCGGGCCTCCCGCCGTACGAAGCCTTCTTGCCGCCGGTTCGCTCGAACGTGATGTTGACTGTTTCGCCGGCGATGTAGCCGCTACCGGAGAAAGTGATGGATCCGCCGCGAGATATGGTTCCGTCAGAAACGGTTCCGTACTCATTGCCCGGCGCCGGGTAGGTGGTGGATGCTACGGCCGGCGCGGTGCCGGCCAGTACGATTGTTCCTGCAAGTGCAAGCGCTGCAATAGACTTCTTCATTTGTCCCCCCTGAGACGAATTACGGAATTCACGTGAATAGTGGGGAATATAGATCCCCTGCGATTGCGTGCTGAAATCCCAAATGTCTAGCCAGCGACGACGGTATCATCCACAGCTGCTCAGGTCGACAACGTGGTGCGGCAGCCCTTCATTTCTTTCCTTGAGCCGCTATTTGTGACGTGTCGCGCTGGGTGGCGGCCCAGCTGGCGAGGACTTTCAGTGCGTCCTCGGAGGGGGTCCCGGGGTCAGCCGTGTAGACGTTGATGCGCAGTCCCGGGTCTGCGGGAAGTTCCAGCGCTTCAAAGCTCAGGTCAAGGTCGCCGACGATCGGGTGGTGGAGGTGTTTGCGGCCGGCGCGGTGGTACTTCACGTCGTGACGGGCCCACCGCGTGCGGAACTCTTCGCTGCGGGTGGAGAGTTCACCGATCAGGTCCGTGAGGTCCCTGTCGTACGGGTTTTTTCCGGCGGTGGAGCGAAGGACCGCGACGATGTCGTCCGCTGCGCGTTCCCAATCGGCGAAGAACTCCCGCGCTTTGGGGTTCAGGAAAGTGAAGCGCGCGCTGTTCGGCGGAGTGGCCACCTCTGCCATCATGTCCAGATACAGGGCACGGCCCAGCTCGTTGGCGGCGAGGACATCCCCGCGATCGTTGCGAACCCAAGCCGGCGCTGCTGTAATCGCATCGATGACGCGTTGCACGCTCGGCCGCACTGTCTGCGGGCTGTGCTTGCGCCTCACCCTTGGGGAGGCGGTGGCGGCACGGGCCAGGTCAAAAAGGTGGGCCGTTTCGGCGTCGTCAAGCTTCAACGCACGCGCGAGGGCTTCGAGGACACTGTCCGAGGCGCCGGAGAGGTTTCCGCGCTCAAGGCGTATGTAGTAGTCGATGCTCATCCCGGCGAGCATCGCGACTTCTTCGCGGCGCAGTCCGGTAACGCGCCGGTTGCCGCCGTAGACGGGAAGCCCTGCCTCGTCCGGGGTGATCCTTGCCCGGCGGGAGGCCAGGAACTTCCGCACGTCCTCGCTGTGTGTCATGGCATCCACGCTACGCCGGGTCGATCGGCCAAGGGAGGCACTGGCGTTACCCTGAACGGCCGTGACTCCCGGTCCGTATGTAATCACGGTTGGATGGAGAGCATGAAACCTGAACCCGCAACAGCCTCCCATTTGGGAGCGATCCTCGCGATCATTCTCCTCAGCTACTTCATGATCCTGCTGGACAACTCGGTCATCTTCACTGCCCTGCCGAGCCTGCAGGCGGAGCTGCGGCTCCCTGCTCACCGCGAGCTTCCCGGAAGGCCGTGAACGCACCCGGGCCGTTGCCTTGTACGGCGCTACCGCAGGCATCGGCGCCAGCCTGGGGCTGGTCATCGGCGGGGCGCTGGCACACTGGATCTCCTGGCGGGCTGGATTCTTCGTCAATGTACCTATCGGCGCCGCGATGATCGCACTCGCGCCGCGGTTCATCCCGGAATCAGGCCGGTCCCGCGGCCGCTTCGACGCTTTCGGCGCGCTCAGCGCCACCCTCGGTGTCGGCGCACTTGTATTCGGCATCATCAACACGGTCGACGCCGGCTGGAGCTCGCCGGTCACAGTCACCGCCGTCAGCGCCGGCGTCGTGCTTCTGGTCGTATTCGTGCTGATCGAGCGTAGGGCGGCCCAGCCGATCATGCCGCTGCGGCTGTTCGCGAGCCGCCGCCGAACCGGCGCCTATGTGGCGCGCTTCCTGTACTTGGGCGCGATGATCGGGTTCTTCTTCTTCACCACGCAGTTCCTGCAGGAAGTGCTCGGCTTCGACCCGCTGCAGGCCGGCCTCGGATTCCTCCCCATGACGGCGGTGAACTTCGCCGTCGCAATGGGCATCCCGCGGCTCATGGGCAAGTTGCCGGGTTCAATCCCGCTGGCGGCAGGGATTCTGATCACTCTTGCCGGGATGTTCTGGCTCAGCCGGGTCGGTGTCGACTCCGCGTACCTGACCGGGGTTGCCCTGCCGATGGTCCTCATCGGCGCGGGACAGGGTCTCGCGTTTGCGCCGCTGACCTCGTTCGGCATCATCGGAGCCCCCGCGTCCGACGCCGGCGCGGCATCCGGCCTGGTGAACACCTTCCACCAGGTCGGCACTTGCCTGGGGCTTGGCATCGCAGTCGCTGCCGCGGCGACGGTACCGACCACGAGTTCCGCCGTGGCGCACCTGGCCGCCCAGGTCGGCGCCGCCCTCACGACAGGCAGCATTCTCCTGCTCCTCGCCCTGGCCGTTACAGCGGCCCTCATCCTTCCCGCGGACCTGGCCGCCCGCCGCGCCGGGGCCCGCCGGGAAGTTGCGTCGGCGCCGCAACTCGAAACCGCGCGCTGAATTTCCGGACCACCCGTTTCAAAGGGGGTACTGACGTGCCCTCCCACATCTGCGCACATCTGAATACCGTGAAAGGCATGGACATGGAACTTACTCTCAACAACGGCGTCACAATGCCAGCCCTGGGCCTGGGCGTCTTTCAAAGCGCCCCGGAGCAAACGACGGCGGCAGTCGAGGCCGCGCTGGCTACCGGCTACCGGCACATCGACACCGCCGCCGCGTATGGCAACGAACGGGAAGTCGGCGAAGGCATCCGCCGCTCGGGCCTGGATCGGGCAGAGGTCTTCATCGAGACCAAGGTCTGGGTCAGTGACTATGGCTACGACCAGACCCTGCATGCCTGGGACAAAGCGACGGGCAAGCTCGGCGTCGACTACGTGGACCTGCTCATCCTGCACCAGCCCGCACCCGACCGGTTCGAGAAAACCATCGCCGCATACAAAGCACTGGAAACCCTGCTCGCCGACGGGCGCGTGCGGGCGATCGGCGTCAGCAACTTCATGCCCCACCACCTGACGCAACTGCTCGACTCGACCGGCGTCGTCCCGGCCGTGAACCAGATCGAACTCCACCCGTACTTCACCCAGCCGGACGTCCAAGCCGCCGACGCCGAACATGGTGTCATCACCCAGGCCTGGTCGCCCATCGGAGGGATCACCTTCTACCCAGTATGGGGAGGCCAGGAGCGGCGGAACGTCATGGAAGACCCTGCGATCGCCGCCATCGCGGCGGCCCGCGGCAAGAGTCCTGCACAGGTCATGCTCCGGTGGCACCTTCAGCAAGGCCGCTCAGCCATTCCGAAATCGACCAACCCGGCACGCATCGCCGAGAACTTCGACGTCTTCGACTTCGAACTCAGTGCAGCCGAACTCTCCGCCATCGACGCGCTCCACACCGGCAACCGCAGCGGTCCGGACCCGGACGAAGCCCGAGAGGAACGCTTCGCCATGGTCATCCCCGAAGCCTAAAACAGAGACAAGGACCCACAGCTACGGAGCCCACGAAGTGACGCCCGGGGCCAGGCGAAGGTGATCGACGTGACCCAGCACAGTGGTGGATACGGCCGCTTCCGAGGCCGCCGAGAAGGGGCCGAACCGCCCCTCAACGGCCCACCGGGTTTCCTCTTCTATCAAATCGGCGTTGATCCGTGCGCCGGTCATCACGCCCTCGGACGCCGCGGTGATCACTTGGGCCATCACATTGGAGACATTGCCCGCTGCATACACGCCCTTGACGGCCGTCGCACCAGTAGCATCGGTCTCGATAAACCGCCCCACCCCCATGGGGTGCACCTGGGTACTTAGTCCGAGTGATTCCAGCAGCGCGGACCTGGCCTCCATCCGTGTACCGACAGCCACGGCCTGCATGTCGAACGAGGAACCCTGGCGGAGCGTGAGACCCGTGAGGACCCCGTTGACAGCGTCCACTGAGGCCACGGCGCCGTCGACGACTGTTACGGACCGGGCACTGAGCTTGTCCCACTCTTCCTCGGTGGGTTCCACGGTGTCATTGAGGAAAAGGGTGATATCAGGGGACCACTGCCTGAACAACAATGCCTGATGGACGGACATTGCTCCGGTACCCAGCACCCCGATCCTTTTCCCGCGGATTTCCCAGCCATGGCAATAGGGGCAGTGCACAACGCCCTTCCCCCATTGCTCCCGCAGGCCGTCGATGGGAGGCAGCCCGTCCGTCAGGCCAGTGGTGACCAGAAGGCGCCTGCACGAAAACCGGCGGGTATCACTGAGCGTCACCTCGAATCCGTCGGTAGTGCGCCGTGCCGAAACGGCCTCGGCGTCAATGACAGTTCCTTCGTAGGAGAGCACTTCGTTGCGTCCGATCGACAGGAGTTCCCGGGGGTTCATGCCGTCCCGTGAAAGATAGCCATGCACACCCGCCGCAGGTGCATTGCGTGGTGTTCCGGAATCGATCACCAGCACCGAGCGAAGCGCGCGGCTCAGCGTCGTGGCCGCGCTCAGTCCCGCAGTGCCGCCCCCGATAATTACGACGTCATGCCGTGTGGTGTCCATACTGATTCGCCCTTCATGGTGTCCTGAAAGTCCGCAGCCAGCGTCCTTGGGTGCTTAGACAAGCTTTCATCTCGCGTGGGAAATCTGGCAAACTCTTTTGCCGTTATGGCAAACTATGGGTATGGCAAATGAGCTTGATGATGTTCTCGGGGCTGTCGGGCCCCGGCTTAGGGCACTCCGCACGGAACGGGATCTCACCCTCGGAGAGGTGTCCTCTGCATCCGGAGTGTCGGTAAGCACCCTGTCCCGCCTGGAATCCGGCCAACGCAGGCCAAACCTCGAAATTCTGCTGCCCTTGGCAAGGTTGTACGGCGTTCCTCTTGATGATCTGGTCGGCGCCCCGCCCACCGGGGATCCGAGAATTCATCTGCGGCCGATCACCCATGGCGGCATGACGGCCGTTCCTCTCACGCGCCGGCCGGGCGGTTTGCAGGCCTTCAAGATGGTTCTTGCCGGCGACGCCCGTGGGGCCGAGCCCGATCCGCGTGTTCATGAAGGCTACGAATGGCTTTACATCCTCAACGGACGGCTGCGTCTGGTGCTGGGCGACAAAGACTTTGAACTCCGCGCTGGCGAAGCCGCGGAATTCGACACCCGCACACCCCATTGGTTCGCCAGCGCCGACGGAAAATCCGTCGAATTCATCAGCTTGTTCGGGCAGCAGGGCGAGCGGATGCATGTACGCGCCCGCCCCAAGCCGTCATAGCGACCAAGCAACGGCCCTTCTGAACGCCTAAGGTCGGTGGCTGGTATCCGGGCCGGTTTGGGGGTGTCTGGTGGACACTGCCACCGGCCGCCGCGGCTGCGTAGCGTGGTGGATGTGGACAGAAAAGACGAAATCCGTGAATTCCTGATCTCGCGTCGAGCGAAGATCAGCCCGGAAGAGGCCGGCATCCCCACCTACAGGGAACTGCGCCGGGTGCCGGGACTGCGCCGTGAGGAAGTGGCGCATCTGGCGGGGGTGAGCACGGACTATTACACCCGCCTGGAACGCGGCAGCGTCCGCGGCGTCTCGAACGCCGTGTTCGAGGCCGTGGCATCTGCCCTTCAGTTGGACGAGGCCGAGCGGGCACACCTGATGGACCTGGCAAGGACGGCCAACGCATCGTCGCCGCGGGCGGCACGCCGGCCACCGCAGCAGAGAGTCCGCCCCGGAGTGCTGCGTCTACTGGACGGGATGACCGGAGCGGTCGCGATCGTCCAGAACGGCCGCTCGGACGTGCTGGCCGCGAACCTTCTGGGCCGGGCGCTGTACGGGCCCGTGTTCAGCTCCGCGGCGCAGTTCAACCCGGCAGGACAGTCCAACCCAGCCGCACAGTCCAATCCCGCCGGACGGTCGGGACCGGACACTTCGGCCCGCTTGCCGAACCAGGCGCGCTATCTCTTCCTCGATCCGGGCGCGGGTGACTTCTACCCTGACTGGCGCGCGGTCGCGGCGACCACAGTCGCGATGTTGCGCCTGGAATCGGGGCGGAACCCCGATGACCGGGCGCTGAACGAGCTGGTCGGGGAGCTGACGACGCGCAGCGGGCTGTTCGCGGCCCTGTGGGCCGGGCACGACGTGCGGATCCACACCGCGGGCACCAAGCGTTTCCACCACCCGCTCGCCGGGGACATGTCCCTGCAGTTCGAGACGCTGGACCTTCCCGGCGACGAGGGTCAGACCCTGTTCACCTTCACCGCGGAGCCTGGCTCCGCGTCCGAGAACGCGCTGGCGTTCCTCGCCAGCTGGGCGGCGTCGCCTCCTGAAACCACCACCGGCGGCCCCGCCGGTGGATCCACCACTCCTGGCCAGCGCTCCCCCGCGCGGCCGGGAACACCCACCCCAGGAAAGACAGAACCATGAGTCAGCAGAATGACCAGACAGGACAGAAGGAAGACATGACCGGGAAAAAAGTCTGGTTCATCACCGGAGCCGGCCGCGGCATGGGCACCGACATCGCGAAAGCGGCCCTCGCCGCCGGCCACGCGGTCGTCGCCACCGGCCGCAACCCCGAAAAAGTCGCCCACGCCATCGGCGAAAACGAAGCCCTGCTGGCCGTGAAGCTGGACGTCACCGACCCCGCCGCCGCGGAAGCGGCCATCCAGGCCGCCGTCGACCGCTTCGGCCGGATCGACGTGCTCGTCAACAACGCCGGCAACTTCTACGCCGGGTTCTTCGAAGAAATCACCCCCGAAGACTTCCGGGCACAGATCGAAACCACCATGTTCGGGCCCATGAACGTCACCCGAGCGGCACTGCCGGTCCTGCGCGCCCAACGCTCGGGCCTGGTCATCACGATCTCCTCAACCGCCGGCATCGCCGGCGGGGAATTCCTGACCGCCTACGCCGCGTCCAAGTTCGGTATCGAAGGCTGGGCCGAGTCCCTCGCCCCCGAAATCGCACCGTTCGGGATCCGCACCATGCTCGTCGAGCCCGGATTCTTCCGCACCGAACTGCTCACCCCCGAATCCACACGCTACGCCGAATCCACCATCGGCGACTACGCCCAACGCACCGAACAAACCGTCACCTCATGGAAGAGCATGAACGGCCTGCAGGGCGGAGACCCCGCCAAACTCGCCGACGCCCTCATCCGACTCGCCGAACTGGAGCAGCCACCACTGCGCTTCGCCGCCGGAGCCGACGCGGTCGGACTATTCGACTCCCGCGCCAAGGAACTCCAGGACCAAGCCAACGCCCACCGCGAACTCTCCAGCAACCTCGCCCATGACGCCTAACATCATCAACTGGCATGAGTCTTACGTCGGCGTTGAACTTTAGACCCGCCGCGTCCTGCAACGCGATGAGTCCCGCGGCCGGGTTGGCCGCGGGACTCATTCCGTGGAGTTCGTGGGTGGCTCCTCAGGCTGTGCGCACTTGCCCGGTGGTGATAGGCGAAGGCCGGAAGCCCTTGACCGCCATCCAGATGCCCAGCGACAACTCCCAAACGAAGATCGGCAAGGTTGCGAGTCCCGACCACACCGAGATCCCTTGGTTGATACCGAACATCGTTGAGATCGTCGACGAAAGCAGCAGCGGGCCGCCGATCAGTCCAAGGAGGGGAATGATGCGCGGAACGAGCCCCGAACGGTACATCAAGTACCCAAGCAGCAGCCCGCTCACGCCCGGAACCAGGCTCGGTCCGAGAATGAACGTCCAGTCACGCACCGCCACGAGCGCTTGGCCCACGGGAACCAAGGCAGGGTCCGCTCCCCCGTTCTGGCGCAAAGTGACCACAGCCAGGAGACTGACGACGCCGATCACGATGACCGCGGCTTCAAACATCCGGGCGGTGACGAAGCCCAGCGCGATGCCCTCGTTCTGCCGTTTGACGACGGGAAACAGTGCGACGGCGGTGCCCACCGCGGAAACCGCGTTGACGAGATCGAGGAAGCAGCCAAAGATGACGGTCGAGTCGGCACCCGGGCCCGTGATGTAGTGCGGATCGTTCAGGACGGGAGAAATCAGGAAAAGCGCCGGGATCGAGCTGACGAACGTCACGATGTACAGGATGCCTGCGACCATCGCGGTCTTCCGCAGGGGGTCCATTCGGCCACGATCAGTTGTCGGGGTTTGGGTGGTGGTTTTCATGGTGTGGTCCTTCTTGGGGATGAAGATGCTGGCGTTCGACGCCGGCTGGCTGGTTTGCGTGGTTCCGGTTTGGGTGATTGCCAGGAGCGGTAGCGCCAAGTCGCGGAGCTTTTGCAGCAGACCGTGGAGCGCGGCTTGGTCTACGGTCCGGGTGCGGATGACGGCGGTCCCGTCGTGTTCGTTGGTGACGCTCAGTCCTTCGAACCATGCGGCCCAGCGGGAATCAAGATGGCCTTTGACGCGGATTTCATACTCGGCCGGAGTGTCTTCCCGGCCTACCGATCTCGCGTTCATCGCCCCTCCTTCTGCCTTTGTGGAGTTCAACCGCCTCTGCGGATGACTTCTTTGATGCTTCGAAGGTAGAAGGAGATGTGGTGAGCGGGGATCACCACACCTGGTGATTGATGTGGTGATCTTTTCGCGGCAGGAGCTCCAGCTCCTCGGCCCGCCGGACGGCCGCGCGGCGGCTGTTCGCGCCGAGCTTGGCGTAGATGTTCTTAGTGTGTGTCCGGAGGGTGTTCAGGGAAATGAGCAACTCGCGCGCGATCTCCGGGCCGCCCAGCTCCGAGGAAAGAAGCCGAAGCACGTGCAGCTCACGATCACTCAGGGGCTCGATTAAGCGTTGCCGTGCCGGGGTGCTGCGCGTTTCGGTCCCGAACAACTCCAGGAGCCGGCCTACGTAGTCTGAGGCCCTTCCCCGCTTCACGAGCGCATTCAACAAGGTCGCCATCGCCTCACCCCCGTCGACGAACACTGAAACGTAGCCCTCTGGTTCTGCGAGCGCTACCGCGCGTCGCAGCGCCGCCAGCGCCCCGCCGTCGTCCGCTTCTTTCTGGTAGGCAAGTGCCAAAAGCGCCAGAAGCTCGACGACGGTCCCCGTCCTGCCGCCCTCTTCCGCGGCCCGAAGGAGGCGGTCAATCATGGCGACGACGTGTCCGGCAGGGTCCTCCGACGGCTCCGCCCTGTCCTGGGCGAGGAGTGCCCTGGCCAAGGTGATGTGCTCGAACTCGTGCAAGTAGGAGAGCTCATCTTCGGCGGAAATGCCATGCTCGCGCGCCCAGCGGAAAGCGTCGGACGTCCTTCCGTGCGAGATCCACATCCGCGCCCGCACGGCCGGGACCGGACGTACCGCGGGAAAGAAGTCGCCGACGTACAGGCGCTCTGCCTCGTCGAGTTGTTCAAGCGCGCCGTCCACGTCCCCTTCCGCTTGGAGGACCCGAGCCATCGCGACCCGCGAGCGATATGGGTTTTGGGGCAACGCGGCGTCCTCGCCGAGCCTCTGGTTGGCCAGGAGGTGCTCCCTTGCGGCGTCAAGTTCGCCGCGTTCAAGAAGGAGCATGCTCATTCCTATGTGCATGTCGGCCGTTCCCCGGAGCGTTTGCGCCGGGTGCCTTCCCGCGAGCTCAAGACCCCGCTGATAGATGGCCATTGCGTCGCGGAGCCGGCCTTGGGTAATCCGGATGTCGGCCAAAGCGATGGAGCAACCGAGCATGTCCGAGTGGTGCCCGGCCCTTTCAAGGTTGGAATAGGAATCGGACCAGAGGCGGTGCGCTACCTCCAGTTCGCCATTCGTCCAGTGACCGATCGCCAAGAGCCCGGATGCTGCTCCGCGCTCAAGATGATCGTCCTTCCCGACAAGGCCGAGCGCGGTAGCCGCGTGCGTCATTGCCCCGGTGGTGTCCCCGCTTGCAAGCGCCTGCGCGGCACGGTAGATCGCGATCGAACTGGTGAGGTTGCCGCCGTCGCGGCCTTCCGCCGTCGTACCTACCCAATGCTCTGCCTCCTCGAGGCGGGCGTCGACACCGGTGAGCTCGCCGCTCGCGAGGAGCGCCCCCGCGTAGGCGACGCCCAGCCCGGGCCGCGCGTGTATGAGTTCGCCGGGGAGCGCTTCGAGCCAACGGCTCAGCGTGGCTTCCTGGCGGTCCTTGCGCAGGGCAGGGATCGCGAGCTCTATCAGGTCCGCGGCCCGCTCGAAGTCCTGGGCGGCCAGTGCGTGGCGGATAGCTTCCGGAATGTCGCCGTTTTGTTCGTGCCAGAGGCTCGCGCGCTCGTGCAGTTCGTGAATGCGGCCTGGCTGCTCGTCCATGAGACGCGCCCGCAGCACGTCGGCGAAGAGGTGGTGATAGCGGTACCACCAGCGTCGGTCGTCGAGCGGAACCACGAACAGGTTCCCCCGATCGAGCGCCTCGAGCATTGCTTTTCCGGTGTTTTGGCCGGTCACAGCGTCGCAGAGTTGACCGTTGAGCCGGTTCAGGATGGAGGTTTGCAGCAAGAAATTCCGGACGTCGTCGGGCTGGCGCTGGAGTACCTCTTCCGCGAGGTAATCGACGACGTACCGGTCATCACCTGCGAAACCCGCGATGAAGCCGGCAACGTCGCCCCTTCCCTGCATCGAGAGCGCCGCCAATTGGAGCGCGGCGATCCAGCCCTCCGCCCGCCCTTCGAGGGCGGCGATATCCTGCGCGGTGAGACCCAGTCCCATCACGGCGTTGAAGTAGGTGCCAGCTTCCTCCAGGGTGAAGCGGAGATCGGCGGCACGGATCTCGAGGAGCCTGCCGCGTGCCCTGAGTCGCGGGAGCGGCAAGGCTGGATCGGCACGGCTCGCGATGACCAGTTGCAGCTGCGCGGGCAGGTTCTCTACGAGAAAGGCCAGAGCCTCCTGCACGCCCTGATTGTCGATGACATGGTAATCGTCGAGCACCAACGTAAACCTGTCCTGACCACCCTGTAACTCGTTGATCAGGGTGGTCAGGAAGTCTTCAGTGCTCGATTGCGTGGACCGGAGTGCAGCGAGTGCTCTGGCGCCGATTCCGGTAGACGCCTTGTCCAGGGCAGCCACAAGGTAGGTCCAGAAGAGCACGGGATCGTTGTCCCGTTGGTCGAGTGAGAGCCAGGCGTGCGATCGGCCAGTGTGGGGCGAATCTGCCAGCCACTCGGCCAGCACCGTTGTTTTCCCGAAGCCGGCGGGAGCTGAAATGAGGACCAGCGTTTGCTCATCGGCCTGGCCCAGACGGCTGATCAGCCTGGGGCGGGCCACGAGGGCGCTCCGTGGCCCGGGAACGTGAAGTTTGGTCTCGAGCAATGGACCTGCCATCACGGACCTCCCTCGAGAGCCGGTCACTTTGCCTCGGCCCGGTGATCCCAGTGTAGTGCCGGTGAGTTTGCGCCTACCAGGTGTCGGGTGCCGCACCAAACGGCACAACGTCCGGCCTGTCGACCGTGCTGTCGACGTCAATGACCCGATGCTCCCGGCTCGCGCGTGTGATGGCCTCCATAACCTCGAGGATGTGGAACGCTACCCGCCCGGAGGCGCGATGTGGGCGGTTTGTCTCGATCGCCCTGGCCATGTCTGCGAGACCATAACCTCGCCCGGCATCCTCATAGCCAGCAGAGGTTGGCGCCTCGCGCCGTTCCGGTTCTTCCCGGGTCATTAATTCGACGGGGTCTGAGAATCGGTTCGGGTCGGGGACGGCGATGGTGCCATCGGTGCCGTAGATCTCGAAGAGCGGAGTCCGGGTGGCCCAGACTTCGAAGCTGACCGTGATTGTGGTGATCACCCCGTTCGCATGTTCGAGGATCGCGCTGACATGGGTGTCGATCTCGACGGGAATCGGCGTGCCGGCCAGCGGTCCGGTCTCGACGGTTCGCGCACGGTTGGACCGAGTGGCCACTCCCGATACGCGGACAACCGGTCCGAAGAACATGACGAGGCTGGTCAGGTAGTAGGGACCCATATCGAATAGCGGGCCGCCTCCGGGTTCGTAGTAGAACAGTGGTGACGGGTGCCAGCGTTCGTGTCCGGGTGCGGACCAGTGAACCTGCGCCGCGACCGGTGTGCCGATGGCACCTTCGTTGAGCAACTGCAGGGCCGTTTGGACGCCGGTGCCGAGGACGGTATCGGGCGCGCTCCCGACTCGTAGCCCCAAAGAGTCGGCGAGCTCCAGCATGGGGAGGGCGTCTTCCGGGGACAACGCAAGGGGCTTCTCGGCAAAGACGTGCTTGCCGGCCTGTCGGCCATGGACCTGCACGTCGAGCCTCGGTTAATCGGTGCTGCTGATTGGAACCGCGACGAGGCACGCGATTTCGCCGTCGACATCCTGGGCCGGGAGGACAGGCCGACCGCCATCTTCGCGGCATCGGACATGATGGCCCTCGGCGTCTACGACGCGGTGCGCTACCTCGGCCTCGACATCCCCGGGGACGTCAGCGTGGTCGGATTCGATGACGTGCCCGAAGCGACTTGGGCGACACCGCAACTGACGACGGTCAGGCAGCCCATTCAGGAAATGGGAGCCACCGCCTTTCGCATGCTCCTGCGCTTGACGAATCAGCGAGAAGGCATCGACCCAAACACGGACGGGCCAAGGATTGAGCTCGCGACCCGGCTCATCACACGGGGTTCGACCAGTTCGCCCGCGTAACTTCATCTGATTGTCGTCCTGAAGGACGCTGAGCTGCGGCTCGATTCCGCCGCGCGGTGGACGTACGGCGGACTCGACCCCAGCCAGCCTCTAGTTGATCGGTGCGGGTGGTTGTTCGCCGCTGAGCACGGCGAGGGCGTTGTCGGCGGCGAGCATCGCCATTGCGGTGCGCGTCTCCACGGTCGCGGAGCCGAGGTGCGGCACGAGCACCACGTTCTCCAGGTCCAGCAATTCGGGATGGACCTGGGGCTCACGCTCGAAGACGTCCAGCCCGGCACCGGCGATGACGCCCTCGCGGAGCGCGGACGCGAGGGCCGCTTCGTTGACGATCGGTCCGCGCGCGGTGTTGACGAGGAACGCCGAGCTCTTCATCGCCGCGAGTTGTTCGGCGCCGATCAGATGATGCGTGGCGGGCCCGTACGGGCAGTGCAGCGAGACGACGTCGGACACCGTCAGCAACTCGTCGAGGTCGACCCGCCGTGCGCCAAGCTCGGCGGCGATCACCGGATCGAGCTCGCTGCGCGACTGGTAGACGATTTCCATGCCGAAGGCCTTGGCCCGGCGCGCGGTCGCCTGCCCGATGCCGCCCATGCCGACGACGCCGAGGGTCTTGCCCTGCAGGCTGGACCCGAGCAGGAAGAACATCCCCCACTTCCAGGCCTGGCCGGAGCGGATAAGCCTCTCCCCCTCACCCAGCCGGCGGGTCGCCATGAGGACGAGGCCCATGGCGATGTCGGCGGTTGCCTCCGTGAGCACCCCTGGCGTGTTGGTGGCCACGATGCCCCGTTCCGTACAGGCGGGGACGTCGATGTTGTCATACCCCACGGCCACGTTCGCGACGACCTTGAGCTGCGGGCCGGCGGCGTCGAGCAGCTCGGCGTCGATGCGTTCGGTGAGCAGGCTCACCACGGCGTCTGCCCCGGCCACCCGGTGCAGGAGCTCCTCGCGGCCGATCGACTCCGAACCCGTCCATGCATCGACGTCGTGCTCGGCGCGAAGCTTCTCGATTGCGGTTTCGGGTATGCGTCCCGTGACGACTACCCGGCTCATGCCGTCTCGATCCACTCGCGCAGGAGGCCCAGGCCTTCGCTGATATCCGGCACCTCGATGCCTGAGTAGGCGAGTCGTATGTACTGCCGCTGCTCACCGGGCAGGCGGCGGCCGAAGTGCTCACGCGTGCAGAAGGAGACGCCGGTCTTGTACAGGGCATCGGTGGCAAAGTCTCCGACGGCCGTGTATCCCATGCGCTCCATAGCCTCGGTGACATCGGGGAACAGGTAGAACGTCGATTGCGGCACGGCGACGCGCACGCCGGGGATGGAGTTCACGAGCTCGCAGGCAGTGTCCCGACGCTTCTGCAGGATGTCAAGCATCTGCTGCACGGATTCCTGGGGGCCGCGGAGCGCTTGGACGCCGGCCCACTGCACGTAGTGCGTCGTGCACGACTCATCGTTGGTGTTGAGCGTGCTGAGCACCTTGGCGATCTCGAGCGGTGCAACGGCGCAGCCGAGGCGTGAGCCGGTCATCGCGAACTTTTTGCTGAATGTGTACAGGATGACGGTGCGCTCGGCCATGCCCGGAAGAGATGCGATCGAGCTGGAGACGCCCTCGTAGCGGGTCTCGAAGTACGCCTCGTCGGAGAGCACCCACAGGTCGTGCTCCTGGGCGAGCTGTGCGATGGCCTCCCGCTCGGCCGCCGTCGACTCCGCCGAGATGGGGTTCTGCAGGTCGTTGTAGATGATGGCGACCGTGTTTGGAGTGATTGACGCGCGGATCTGGTCGAGGTCGATCGCGAAGCCCGTGCTCGTGGGCAGGTAGCGGTAGGGCACGGCCGTGCCGCCAAGGTACTCGATCTGCGATTCGTAGATCGGGAAGCCGGGGTTCGGGTAGAGCACTTCCTGGCCGGGGTTCATGACCGCCTGCAGGAACTTCGTGATGACGGGTTTGCCGCCCGTCATCACGACGACGTTGTCCGGGGAAAAGTCGATGCCACGGCGCGAGCCAATGTCCTCGGCCAGGGCTTCGCGCAGCTGCGGGATGCCGGGGCCGGGGCAGTAGCCCGTGTAGCCGTCCGCGATGGCCCGGTTCATTGCTTCCACGATGTTCCCGGCCGTGGGGATGTTGATGTCACCAAGATGGAAGGGGAACACACGGTTCCCCTCCGCCTTCCAGGCGGCCGCGGCCTGGGCGACGCTGAAGGCGGTTTCGGTGCCCAGACGTTCGAGCCGGTGCGCGAGTTGCTGCATACTGTTCACTCCTCGTTGAGTTGGCGATCAATTCTCCGGCGAATTCAGATCAAGTTCAGGACTAATATATCAAACCATGAATTAAGATATACGAACGGTCCCAAGGGGACCAATGGTTCTTGTTTACGAGGTAAATCGTCTCTGGCGTACGGTCCACGACGGGCGTAGCGTCGGTTACATCCACACGGGAGCAGCAAAGGTCCACCCGCGCCCCGGGCGGGTCAGGAGTGCATTCGTAAGAAGGAGCCGGCAGTGGCTGGATGGAATGCCGACACGGCGGCTGGACCCCTTGGGTCAGGCACAGTGACTTTGGTTGAAGGATCGTCCTTCTGCATTTCATCGGCCAATGGAGACATCCATCCCGAACTCCCACACGGGGTCTTTCACCTGGATACCCGCATCCTTTCCCGCTGGAACCTAACCATCAACGGCCAGCCCCTCGAACCCTTGGCTGCCGAGACGAAGGAACCGTACCGGGCCCTCTTCGCTGGCCGCCTGCAACTCTCGGATGGGTATGCGGACAGTCCATTGATCGTGGAACGGCTGCGTGAGGTGGGGGCAGGGATCCGGGAACGGATCACCATCCGCAACTACTCGACGAAGCCCGTTGAATGCCAGATTGTGCTGGCCGTCGAAGCGGACTTCGCCGACTTGTTCGAAGTGAAAGAGGCACGAATCCAGCGTCGCTGGGCGGAAACACGCGGTCACGACGGCGACGCCCTGGAAATCCAGGCCAAATGGCACGACATCCGGAAGGGCGTCGTCGTCAAGGCGGATGGGGCCAAAGCCACACCTGAAGGGCTGATATTTGAGATAGTCGTTCCGCCCTATGGGCAGTGGAGTACTCGATTGAATGTTGTGCCCACGGACAACGGCGCACGCCCCGAGGCCCCATTTGTCCATCCGGCGCCTGGCGAAATGTCTCCGAGTGACCGGCGCCGTCAAGAGTGGGTGGCGAAGATTCCGGCATTGCAGATGGGCAACCGTTCCATCCAGCGGACTCTGCGGCGAAGCTACGACGACTTGGGAGCGCTGAGAATCGAGGACCCTGGCCATCCTGAACGGGTGGTCGTCGCCGCCGGAGCGCCCTGGTTCATGACCCTGTTCGGTCGCGATTCGCTCTGGGCTTCGGAAATGTCGCTTCCAGTGGATCCTTCCCTCGCATTGGGCACTCTGAAGACCCTGGCTGACCGCCAGGGCACCGTCGTGGACGCGATGAGCGAAGAGGAGCCCGGCAAGATCCTCCACGAGGTGAGGCTCGATGTTTCCACCGGACTGGCGCTGGGCGGCAAATCCGCCTACTACGGAAGCGTCGACGCAACCCCACTGTTCGTGGTGGTCCTGGGGTCCGTCAGCCGCTGGGGTTTTGACAGAGAGACCATCGACGCCCTTCTGCCCAACGCTGACCGCGCCTTGGAGTGGATCCGCGAATACGGGGACCGGGATGGGGACGGTTTTGTCGAGTATAAGCGCCTCAACGATCATGGGTTGGTCAATCAGGGATGGAAGGACTCCTGGGACGGCATCAACTTCGCCGATGGAACCCTGGCGGAACCGCCGATCGCCCTTTGCGAGGTCCAGGCTTACGTCCACGGCGCATACGTGGCGCGCTCCTGGATGGCGTACGACGCCGGCGACCTCGCCTTGGCAGCCGAACTTCGGGACCGGGCCGCGACGCTGAAGCGGCGGTTCAACGAACAGTTCTGGCTGCCGGACAAGGGGTACTACGCCGTCGCGCTGGACCGCGATAAGCGGCCGGTGGATGCCTGCGCTTCCAATATGGGCCACTGCCTCTGGTTCGGCCTTGTGGATGAGGACAAGGCGCCACAAATGGTGGAGCATCTGATGTCCCCGGAGATGTTCAGCGGATGGGGAATACGGACCCTCGCCAGCGACATGCGGGCGTATAACCCTGCCAGCTATCACAACGGATCGGTCTGGCCCCACGACAACGCGCTTATTGTGGCAGGGCTGCTCCGGTATGGGTTTGTCGAAGAGGCACAGCGGATAGCCACTGCACTGCTGGAGGCGGCCGAATACTCGGGCGGGCGGCTGCCCGAGCTGTTCTGCGGCTTCGGCCGCGACCAGTTCGCCGAACCGGTACCCTATCCCACGGCTTGTTCCCCACAGGCCTGGGCCGCCACCACACCGATCCTGCTGGTGACCAGCCTGATGCGCTACGACGCACACATTTCCCAAGGGGGGCTTTGGTTGGACCCTGTGCTGCCGGATTCCTACGGCGAACTTCACATCACGAACGCCCCTATGGGCTCCGGCCGGATCACCATCGACATATCCGGTTCAGCAGCCTCCGTTCAGGGCGTACCGGAAGGCCTGGTACTGCACCGCGGGCAACGGCCGTGGATCAGCGATCTCGTGGAGCAAGCCAAACTGCATCCGGACAAATAGCGTTCCCACCACGATCACTCCAGCTTGGACATCGGAGGAGGGCGGTCTTCCTACGCAGCAAACAGCGCTGAACGGACCGCCTTTTCGAAGCCGTCGACGTGAAGTCGCGCCAGTTCCGCAGCCCTGGCCTCGTCGCCGTCGATCACGGCGCCAAGAAGGTCGAGGTGTTCATGCACGTGGCGGGAAAGATCCGGCAGGCGATCGAGCACCATGCACCAGATCCGTGTCGCCAGGTTGTCGTAGCGGATCAGCACATCTTCGAGGTGGGGATTTGCCGCTGCCGCATAGATCCCCTGATGCACACGGGCATCAAGGCGCAGTGTCTCCACCACGGAGGCGCCGTCGACCTCGAATGACTCGACTGCACGCATCACGGAGCGCAAGTTCTCCCTGGCTGCCGGTGTTGCAACCCGAGCCGCCCGCGCGGCCGCCAGTGGTTCGAGCTGGGCGCGAATCTCCGAAATGAACGCCAGATCGGTCACCTCTACGCGCGTGGCGAAAGTTCCCCTGCGTGGATAGCTGATGACCAGACGGTCCAACTCGAGGCGCTTCAACGCTTCCCTCACAGGAGTGCGCCCGATGCCAAGGTCCCTCGCCAGCACGTCGTCGTTCACCAAGTCACCCGGCTTGATGTCCAGCGTCAGGAGCCTGTCGCGTATCCGCTCGTAGGCCACTTCCGCCAGGGATCTCGGACCGGCGGCATCCACCGCTGCCAGCGCTTCAAATACCACGGTACCGACCTTTCGCGTCCAGCCAAGCGGACTATTGACCTCACTCGAACTCCAGTATACGCTATATCCCAATCTAATATATCAGTTATCGAATCGAAAATATATCTTAAGGAGGAGACATGACGCTCGTGGAGACCACTCCAATAAAAAGCACACTTCCGCAGGCGAGTGCCTCTGAAGGCGACCGTTCGCGGAGGTTCGTGCTCACATTGTCGTGCATTGAACGCGCCGGCATCGTCCAGGCGGTCACGACGTTCCTGTTCGAACGGGGATTCAACATCGAAGAGCACCAGCAGTTCGACGACGGACTCCGCCAGACGCTGCACCTGCGCACGGCGTTTTCCGGATCCCCGGAGTACTCACCGGACGCGCTCGAGGAAGAGTTCCGGGCGATCGCCGACCGTTTTGACATGAAGTTCGGATTCCATGACGAGACTAAGCAGCGCGTCCTGGTCATGGTGTCAAAGTTCGGGCACTGCCTGAACGACCTTATTTTCCGCTGGCGTGGGGGCAGCCTGGGCGGGGACCTGGTGCTGGTAGTTTCCAATCACGAAACTCACCGGGCCATGGCCGAGGCTGCCGGGCTTCCATTCGTGCACATTCCGGTGACGCCGGACACCAAGGCGGATGCGGAGCGGCGCCTTCTCGAACTGGTTGACGAATACAACATCGATTTGGTGGTTCTCGCCCGCTATATGCAGGTTCTGTCCGACGAGCTGAGCCGCGCCCTGGAGGGCAGGGCGATCAACATCCACCACTCGTTCCTGCCAGGCTTCAAGGGTGCGCGTCCTTACCACCAGGCGTACGACCGCGGCGTCAAGCTGGTGGGTGCCACGGCACACTATGTCACCGCGGATCTTGATGAGGGACCAATCATCGAACAGGAAGTCATTCGCGTAGACCACAGCTATGGGCCGACTGCCCTTTCCACGGTCGGGCAGGACGCCGAAGCACTCGCGCTCTCCCGGGCCGTGCGGTGGCATTGCGAACACCGCGTGCTGTTGAACCAAACCAGCACCGTCGTCTTCCGCTAGCCGACGCCCGACAACAAGCAGCAGCAGTAGCCCAACCACGAGAAATAGCAGGAGAAACCACATGGCATCGACGCCACGCATAGTCATCATCGGAGCTGGGATCGTCGGCACCAACCTGGCAGATGAACTGGTCGCCCGCGGCTGGAACAGCATCACTGTCCTGGACCAGGGACCGTTGAACATGCCCGGGGGCTCCACGTCCCACGCCCCGGGGCTGGTCTTCCAGACCAACGCCTCCAAGACCATGGCAACTTTCGCCAAGTACACGGTCGAAAAGCTCCTGTCGCTGACCGAGGACGGCGTCAGTTGCTTCAACCAGGTAGGCGGCCTGGAAGTTGCAACCACGGAGACCCGGCTCGCCGACCTCAAACGCAAGCTCGGCTACGCCGCATCCTGGGGAATCGAAGGCAAGATCCTTTCCCGCGACGAGTGCAAGGAGCTCTACCCGCTCATCAACGAGGAAGACATCCTTGGAGGCCTCCATGTACCTAGCGACGGGCTGGCCCGCGCCGCCCGCGCCGTCCAATTGCTGATCAAGCGCACTGAGGCAGCCGGGGTGGAGTACCGTGGCTCCACGACCGTGACCGGGATCGAGCAATCCGGGCGCCGGGTCACCGGAGTCCGTACCTCCGACGGTGTCATCCCTGCGGACATCGTTGTCTCCTGCGCAGGATTCTGGGGCGCCAAGATTGGCGAAATGATCGGCATGTCCGTTCCCCTCCTGCCCTTGGCCCACCAATACGTCACGACAACTCCCGTACCGGCACAGCAGGGCCGGAACGAACTACCCAACGGCGCTTCCTTGCCCATCCTGCGCCACCAGGACCAGGACCTCTACTACCGCGAGCACGGCGACCGCTATGGCATTGGCTCCTACGCCCACCGCCCCATGCCGGTGGACGTCGAGGAACTCGGCAGCTACGCGCCGGACAGCATCAGCGAACACAACATGCCTTCCCGCCTTGACTTCACCCTCGAGGACTTCCTCCCGGCCTGGGAGGCGACCAAGCAGTTGCTTCCGGCGCTGGCGGAAAGCGACATCGAAGATGGCTTCAATGGCATCTTCTCCTTCACCCCCGACGGCGGCCCGCTGGTGGGCGAATCAAAGGAGCTCGATGGTTTCTTCGTCGCCGAAGCCGTGTGGGTCACCCACTCGGCCGGCGTTGCCCGCGCTGTTGCCGAACTGCTGACCACGGGCAAGTCCCGGATCGACCTGGGCGAATGCGACATCCACCGCTTCGAAGACGTCCAGCTCACCCCCGAATACGTCAGCGAAACGTCCCAGCAGAACTTCGTGGAAATCTACGACGTCCTGCACCCGCTCCAGCCCAAGCTCTCCCCCCGCAACCTCCGCGTCAGCCCGTTCCACGCCCGCCACAAGCAACTGGGAGGATTCTTCCTCGAATCCGGCGGCTGGGAACGCCCCTACTGGTTCGAGGCCAACGCCGAACTGCTGAAGGAAATGCCAGCCGAGTGGCAGCCCCCGGCCCGCGATGCCTGGTCCGGAATGTTCAGCTCGCCCATCGCCGCCGCCGAAGCGTGGAAGACCCGCACCGCGGTGGCCATGTACGACATGACACCGCTCAAGCGCCTCGAGGTCTCCGGCCCCGGAGCACTCAAGCTGCTCCAAGAGCTCACCACCGCGGACCTGGACAAAAAGCCAGGTGCAGTGACCTACACCCTCCTGCTGGACCACGCAGGCGGTATCCGAAGCGACATCACGGTGGCCCGCCTGAGCGAAGACAGGTTCCAGCTCGGGGCCAACGGAAACATCGACACCGCCTACTTTGACCGGGCCGCGCGCCACCAGACCGAAAGCGGCTCCGCCAGCGACTGGGTCCAGGTACGTGACACGACGGGCGGCACTTGCTGCATCGGTCTCTGGGGCCCCCTCGCCCGGGACCTCATCAGCACCGTCAGCAGCGACGATTTCTCCAACGACGGTCTCCGTTACTTCCGGGCCAAGAATGTCGTCATCGGCGGAGTCAACGTCACCGCCATGCGCCTTTCATACGTCGGCGAGCTCGGCTGGGAGCTTTACACCAGCGCGGACAACGGCCAGCGCCTCTGGGACGCACTGTGGAAGGCAGGGCAGCCCTTCGGTGTCATCGCGGCGGGCCGGGCCGCCTTCAGCTCGCTCCGGCTTGAAAAGGGCTACCGCTCATGGGGCACCGACATGACCACTGAGCACGACCCCCTCGAAGCAGGCCTCGGATTCGCCGTGAAGATGGCCAAGGACAGCTTCGTCGGCAAAGCCGCTCTGGAAGGGCGAACCGAGGAAAACTCCGCCCGCCGCTTGCGCTGCCTGACGGTCGACGACGGACGCAGCATCGTCCTGGGCAAGGAACCGGTCTTCTATAAGGACCAGGCGGTCGGTTACATCACCAGCGCCGCCTATGGTTACACCGTTGCCAAGCCGATCGCCTACGCGTACCTCCCGTCCGCCGTCTCCTTGGGTGACTCCGTCGAGATCGAGTACTTCGGACGGCGCATCCAGGCAACGGTCACGGCCGATCCGCTGTACGACCCCACGATGACCAGGCTCCGAGGCTAAGACCGGCCCGGCATCCAAAGGCACGCGGCCCGGACTCATCCTCGCAACCAGAGTCCGGGCCGCCGTCTTTCCGACTCTTCTGCCGCCCCTGCCTAGGAAGACACACAACAGGAAGACCCATGATCAGTTCAGAAACAATCAACAATTACCTCACCAGGCTTGCTTCACGTGAGCCGACCCCCGGCGGAGGCGCGGCCGCTGCGCTTCACGCCGCCCAAGGTGCCGCCCTCGTTGCAATGGTCGCCAGGTACACCACGGGCGCCAAATACGAGCAACACGCCGCATTGGTCTCAAGGATCATCGCGGCCGCGGACGAACTTGTAGACGAAGCCCTGCGACTTGCGGAAGCCGACGAACTAGCCTTCCAAGGGGTCATCGATTCCTACAAGCTGCCCTCAGGGACGGAGGCCTCCAACGAAGCGCGGTCGGCCGCCATCCAAGCTGCCCTCATTCACGCAGCGCAGACCCCGGCACAACTGGTCAAGGTCTCAGGAGCCGTCGTCGAACTGGCCACGGAACTGTTCGACGTCGCAAATGCCAACGTGATCAGCGACGTCGCAGCCGCCGCGGATGCCGCCCGCGCAGCTGCCAGCACGGCACGGGTGAACATTGACATCAATATTGTGGCCATCAAGGACGGCGTTACCCGGACCGGGCTTGCCCAGCAGACCGACGGGATCGAAGAGAAGGTCGTCCTGGCGGCAGACGCGCTCGTGAAGCGCGTACGCGAAAGGATCCTCGGTTGAGCGCCACCCTGCTTTCGGGCAAGCCGCTGGCAGCAGTCATCCAGCAGAGAGTCCGGGATGAGGCAATGAAGCTCGAAAACGAAGGAGCGCGCCCGGTCCTCGCGGTGGTGGTGGCAACCGACGACGAGTCCACGCATTGGTACGTCCGCTCCATTGGACGTGCAGCCGACCGCGCGGGCATCGGCTGCCGGATTGTCGACCTTGGCCCTGGCGCCACAGAGCACGTCCTGGCCAGCGTCCTGAAAGACCTCAGCGCGGATCCGTCCGTCAACGGAATCATCCTTCAGACGCCCCTGCCCGCCGGGGTCGGGACGGATGCCCTGGTCAGCCACATCGCACCAGAGAAAGACATCGACGGCGCGAACCCGCTCAGCCTCGGCCGGCTGGCCGTGGGGCAACCCGCCTTCGCACCTGCTACCGCCCGGGCCGTCGTCGAGATCCTCGACCACTACGACATCCCGGTGGCGGGCCGGAACGTCGTCGTCATCGGCCGTTCCGCCGTCGTCGGCAAACCGCTTTCGCTGCTCCTCCTGGAACGCGACGCCGCCATCACCGTCTGCCATTCCAAGTCGGGTCCGCTCGAGAGATACACGGAGACTGCCGACGTCGTTGTTGTCGCAGCCGGGCGGACCGGCCTGCTCACGGGCGCCCATGTTTCCTCCCGGTCGATAGTGATCGACGTCGGGACGAACGTCCTTGCCGACGGATCCCTCGTCGGGGACGTGGACGAAGCCAGCGTGCTTGGCGTCGCGGCAGCACTGACGCCCGTTCCCGGCGGCGTCGGAACGGTGACCACCGCACTGTTGCTTCTGCACACCGCCGAGGCCGCCCGTGAACAGTCGCGCTCTTTGATCCCTGGACCTGTCGGCTGACACAAAGGGCAAAACCATGCCCGGCCGCCGAAGGGAACGGCGCCGGGCATCCGGGACGCTCAGTCTTGCTAGAGGACCGCCCGGATCAGGTTCTCGAAGTCGGTAACGTGCTTGGCGGTCAGGTCTGCAGCCGCTTCTGCCTCGCCATCCGCAATGTATTCAAGCAGCTCCACGTGCTGGGCAATGTGTTCGGAAACCGGCGGGAGCTTCTCCAGTACGAGACTCCAGATACGGGTCGCCAGGTTGTCACAGCGAATCAGGACATCCTCCAGATGCCGGCTGCCAGTCGCCCGGTAGATGCTGCGGTGCACTCGCATGTCCAAGCGCATGAGGTCCCGCTGTGCCAGGTGGCCGGCCAAGAGCTGCCGAACCTCCCGGGCAAGCTCCCTTAGCTCCTGCCGCGTCCGGTCCGATGCCATTCGAGCGGCACGTGCAGATGCCGCAGGCTCCAAAAGCTGACGAATCTCGGAGATTTCGGCAAGGTCCGTAATATCCACGCCCGCGGCAAAGGTTCCCCTGCGTGGATAGGCCACCACCAGGTGGTCGCTTTCCAGCCTCTTCATGGCTTCCCGGATAGGCGTTCTTCCCACACCAAGCCGACGCGAGATCAGGTCATCATTCAAGGGCTCCCCGGGCTTGATATCAAGGACGATCAGCTCATCACACAGCACCCGGTACGCATACTCGGCATAGGACTCGTCATCCTGCCTCGCAGGCACTTCCGACTCCCCCATGACCGATAACTTGCCGCTGCTCTCCACGTCTGATCCTTCCTGTTCGGTGACGGCGCCCTTGACTCACCGGCCCCGTGAACATAGTATCCCTACAACTGATATATCAATATGCGCTGGATAAGAATGTCACGGACTTCCTCCTCCTCACCGCCAGACCTCTCTATCCGGCCAAGTTCTGAAGGAAAAGCCCATGGCCTCAAAAGCCCCCCGTGAAAATATCGACGAGTCAAAGCTGACTGTCACCAAACCCAAGTCGAAGGCCGTGGGCCTCCCGGCCGTCACCAATGCGCTGAAGATCTCCCTCGAGCAGATGGGCCCACTGCGCAGCGTCCAAACATTGCTGGCGGTCAACCAAGTAGACGGGTTCGACTGCATGGGCTGCGCCTGGCCGGAGCACGACAAGCGGCATACGGCCGAGTTCTGTGAGAACGGCGCGAAGGCCGTCGCGGAAGAAGCCACACGCCGCCGGGTCACACCGGAGTTCTTCGCCTCGCATTCCATAGCTGAACTGAAGACACGGGACGACTACTGGCTGGGACAGCAGGGGCGTCTGACGCATCCGATGCTCCTGGACGAGGGCGCGACGCACTACAGGCCCGTGGATTGGGACGATGCCTTGGAGCTCATCGCACAGGAGATCAGGGACATGGACAACCCGGACCAGGCGGTGTTTTACACCTCCGGCCGCACGTCAAACGAGGCGGCTTTCGCCTACCAGCTCCTCGTGCGCGGTGTCGGGACCAACAACCTTCCGGACTGTTCCAACATGTGCCACGAATCCTCCGGTTCGGCCCTCGTCGAGACCATCGGCATCGGCAAGGGCTCCGTGAGCCTCAAAGACGTGGAAACAGCGTCGCTGATCTTCGTTGCCGGCCAAAATCCAGGCACGAACCACCCGCGCATGCTCAGCTCGCTGGAGAAGGCCAAGAAAAACGGTGCGGTTATCGTGTCCGTGAATCCACTTCCCGAAGCCGGACTGCTCAAATTCGAAAACCCGCAGAACGTGGTTGGCATGATGGTTGGCACCGAGCTGACCGACGACTTCCTGCAGATCAGGGCCGGAGGCGATCAGGCGCTCTTCCAGGGACTGGGCAAATACCTGCTGGAGGCCGAAAGTGCCGGAAGGACCAGCCCGGGCCTGCGCACGGTGTTCGACCATGACTTCATCAGCAAACACACCGTCGGCCTCGATGCCTATGTGAAGCAACTGGAAGACGTGGCATGGGAGGACATCCTCGAAGCGACCGGGCTGACGATGGAACAGATCGAGGCCACCGGTGAGCGGCTCCTGGCTTCGAAAGCAACCATTGTCTGCTGGGCCATGGGCCTCACACAGCACAAGCATTCCGTGCCTACGCTCCGCGACGTCGTCAATGTCCTCCTTCTTCAGGGCAACATCGGCAAGCCCGGGGCCGGAGTCTGCCCCGTCCGCGGGCATTCCAATGTCCAGGGCGACCGCACCATGGGCATTTTCGAGCAAATGCCGGAGAAGTTCCACGACAGGCTGGACCAAGAGTTCCAATTCCTCTCCCCCCGGGCCCACGGCTACGATACCGTCGCAGCCATCAGGGCGATGCGGGACGGCAAGGTCCGGGTTTTCATCGGGATGGGCGGCAACTTTGTGCGGGCGGCCCCCGACTCTGAGACCACGGAGCAATCGCTGGCCAGCACTCGCCTTACGGTCCAGATCTCCACTAAATTGAACCATTCCCACCTGGCAACGGGGCGGCGCGCCCTGATCCTTCCCACGCTCGGACGCACCGAGAGGGACACGCAGCGGACAGGTGATCAAAGGGTAACGGTGGAGGATTCCATGAGTGCCGTCCACGCGTCCCGTGGACGCCTCAAGCCCGCAAGTGAGCACTTGATGTCCGAAGTGGCGATCGTCTGCAACCTGGCCCACCGGCTCTTCACGGACAGCGACGGCCACCCCCTGCCGAACACCCCGAAGGCCGCCTGGCTCGCGCTCAGGGACGACTATTCACTGATCAGGAAACACATCGAAGCGGTACTCGACGGCTTCGAAAATTTTGAGGAGAAGGTCCAGAACCCGGGAGGCTTCGTTCTCCCCCACCGGCCCCGGGATGCCCGGGAATTCGACACCGCTTCCGGCAAGGCCCACTTTACGGCGAACCACTTGGAGTACCTCCGCGTCCCGGAGGGCCGCCTCATCCTCCAGACGCTGCGCTCCCACGACCAGTACAACACCACCATCTACGGCAAGGACGACCGCTACCGCGGCATTCACGGCGGCCGCCGGGTGGTCCTCGTGAACGAATCCGATGTGTCCGAACTTGGTTTCGAGGACGGCGACATGGTTCACCTGGTATCCGAATTCCGGGGTACCGAGCGACGGGCGGAGAATTTCCGCATCGTTTCCTATTCGACGCCAAAGGGCTGCGCAGCCGCCTACTACCCGGAGACCAACGTCCTCGTACCGCTGGACTCGGTAGCCGACATCAGCGGAACCCCGACGTCAAAGTCAGTCATTGTCCGCCTCGAGCCGGCAGGCGCAGGCAGCCATGGGTGACAGCCGGGGCGCGGTTGCGGTGTCCTCCCCAGGGGTTGACCGTCCGCGGGTGGAACGGGCCGTCCGGGAATTCCTCCTGGCCGTAGGCGAAGACCCGGACAGGCCCGGCCTGGTTGAGACCCCCGCGCGCGTCGCCCGCGCAGCGGCGGAAATGTACGGCGGCCTCCACGAAGACCCCCTCGCCGTGCTGGACAAGACGTTTGACCTTGGCCATGAAGAACTCGTCATCGTCAAGGACATACCCTTTTACTCGACCTGCGAGCATCACCTGGTCCCGTTCCACGGCGTAGCCCACGTCGGATACATCCCCTCCCCGGATGGATTCGTCACGGGGCTGAGCAAGCTCGCCCGACTGGTGGACACCTTCGCTCGAAGGCCCCAAGTTCAGGAGCGGCTCACGACGCAGGTGGTTGATGCCCTGGTCACTTCGCTTCGACCCCTCGGTGCGATCGTCGTCGTCGAGTGTGAACACCTGTGCATGTCCATGCGGGGCGTCAGAAAACCAGGGTCAAAGACTATCACCTCCGCGGTGCGGGGCGAGCTCCGACTGCCGGCCGCCCGCGCAGAAGCACTGAGCCTCATACTCGGCCGCTGAAAAACCTCTGGACATGACCCGCCCGCCTCACGTAACATATTTCTGATATATCTTTAATCTAAGATCGACATATCAGCGTGGTTGCCTCTCTCATCCCCTGAACCGGTCTTGGGGAATCGCGTTTCCCGTAAGCGGTGCTTCGGTTGCCTGAATGCCTGGGGAGGTAAGCGCCGGAGCACCGCTTACGGGCAACGGGCAACCGTTGGCAACTGTTTCAGCGAACGTCCAACCACTGAATCAAAACACCATGAAATGGCCCTTAGGAGTGTCCATGTCAGGAAACAGAGCAGTCGCATACAAGGAACCTGGCGTAGTCGAGATCATTGACACCGGCTACCCGACGTTCGAGCTCAAGGACGGCCCCGGCGTCAACCCCGCCAATGTCGGCCGGAAGGTGCCCCACGGAGCGATCCTGCGCACCGTGACCACAAACATCTGCGGTTCCGACCAGCACATGGTGCGCGGCCGTACCACCGCACCGCGGGACCTGGTCCTCGGTCATGAGATCACCGGCGAAGTGGTGGAAGTTGGCCCGGATGTGGAATTCATCAAGGTCGGCGACATCGTATCGGTGCCTTTCAACATCTCCTGTGGCCGCTGCCGGAACTGCAAGGAACGCAAGACCGGCATCTGCCTGAACGTCAACCCGGACCGGCCAGGCAGCGCCTACGGCTACGTCGACATGGGCGGATGGGTCGGAGGCCAGGCCGATTATGTTCTGGTGCCTTATGCGGACTGGAACTTGCTGAGGTTCCCGGACCGGGACCAGGCCTTGGAGAAGATCATGGACTTGACCATGCTCTCGGACATTTT
Organism: Arthrobacter sp. FW306-1B-G06A; assembly: GCF_058781765.1. NCBI lineage: Bacteria > Bacillati > Actinomycetota > Actinomycetes > Micrococcales > Micrococcaceae > Arthrobacter > Arthrobacter sp. FW306-1B-G06A. The sequence goes on from NZ_JBYSXB010000007.1 coordinate 109,448, forward strand.
CCCCACCGGCTTCCACGGAGCAGTCACGGCCGGGGTCGGGGTCGGCTCTACCGTCTACATCGCAGGCGCGGGCCCGGTCGGCCTGGCGGCCGCCGCCGGCGCGCAACTGCTCGGCGCAGCGGTGGTCATTGTCGGTGACATCAACGAAGACCGCCTCGTCCAGGCCAGGTCATTCGGTTGCGAAACCGTCAATGTCTCCAAGGGTGACCCCAAGGACCAAATCGAGCAGATCCTCGGCGTGCCCGAAGTGGACTGCGGCGTGGACGCCGTCGGATTCGAAGCCCGCGGACACGGCAAGGACGCCTCGCACGAAGCGCCGGCCACGGTGCTGAATTCCCTCATGGACATCACGGCCGCCGGAGGCGCCCTGGGCATCCCTGGCCTGTACGTCACCGGCGATCCAGGTGGAATCGACGACGCCGCCCAGCATGGTTCCCTCTCACTCTCCCTCGGCACGGGATGGGCCAAATCCCTGTCCTTCACCACAGGCCAGTGCCCCGTGATGAAGTACAACCGGCAACTGATGATGGCGATCCTGCACGACAAAGTCCAGATCGCCAAAGCCGTCAACGCCAAGGCCATCGCGTTGGAGGACGCACCCCGCGGGTACGCCGAGTTCGATGCGGGAGCCGCCACGAAGTACGTGCTGAACCCCAACGGTTACGTCAAGGCCTAGGCGCCGCGTTTTACGGGCCGGGCCTGGTCTGGCTCGTTTGCTCCCCGAAGGGACGGCGTTAAGGGCCAAGAAGGTGCCTTAACGCCGTTCCCGGGGAGCAGCATCCCATTCGGAAAGCCTTCAGATAAGGGGCAAGGCTTGCCTGCTCACGATTTAATCGATCGCGGCGGTGAACAGCGTCGGCCTTCGGGTCGACCGGCCGTCGGCAAGTCCGCGACGAGCTGGTCTGAGGCCCGCCGATTGGCATTCGAATGTGCCGCCCCCATCCCGGCGCTGCCCGTGCCCCTGGCGAAAAGCATCGGACGCACGCTTGCCCGGGCCGTCACAACGAGCCAAGACCTACCGCACTACGCGTCCTCGGCCATGGACGGCTGGGCCGTCAGCGGCAGCGGACCCTGGACCTTGGTGAAACCGGGCCAACCGCTGGCACCGCACCGTGCCAGCCCCATAGCCACCGGCGGAGTGGTGCCTGCCGGTACCGACGCCGTATTACGCCGTGAAAGTGGCCGGACAAGCGATGACATGGCGGGCGTGCCCACTCTGACCTCCTCCGGGCTGCCCGGGCCGGGTCAGGTCAGGGACGCCTTCGGCCCGCAGCTGGGCACGGTGCTGGCAATGCTGGGAGGCACCCCGGCGGGACAGCGAAGAATCGGGGACTCATATCACGAGTGGCTCGCCGCCCTCAGCGATACGGGCAGCCGCCGCCCGGTGGAGCGGCCCGACGTCGTCATCACCACAGGCGGAACCGGCCGCTCCGGACCGGACCACTTCCGCAACGCCACAGCCGCGCTAGGCGGGAGGCTGCTGCTGGATGGCATCGCAATGCGTCCCGGACATCCCGCGGTACTGGCCGAACTGCCGGACGGGCGCTTCGTCATCGGACTCCCTGGAAACCCTCTGGCCGCCATGATGGCGCTGATGACCATTGCGGCGCCCCTGATCGCGGCACTGGGACACCGTCCGCTCCCGAACCTCGGCCAGGTAACCTCCGGTACCGCAATTGACCCTGATCCGGGCCGCACCCGCCTCATGCCCTTCCGCTTCGACAACGGACTGGCATACCCCACCCATCACACTGGCCCGGGAATGATGAGGGGCCTCGCCTTGGCCGACGGTGTCCTGGCGGCGCCTCCCAGCGGCGCGCGGGCAGGGGACCCGGTTCCCGCACTGCCGCTCCCGTGGACCCAAACCCTGACCGCCGGATCGGCGGGAAGCCACCCGTTCAATGCCTCTGTGGTTCCGGTCTAGGATTTAGAGAAACAAGGGGGAAGTTCCAGCCTCTTGTTTCGCCGCAGAAAGACGTAGGTATGGCTCATGGCCACGATTGACTTTGACTCCGAAAAAGGCGGAAACGGGCAGCCCGGTGGTGTGCAATCCGTTGACCGTGCCCTCCAGATCCTCGAAATCCTTTCCCGTGACGGACACGCCGGCGTGAGCGAAATCGCCGAGGAAATCGGCATCCACAAATCCTCGGTCTCTCGACTGCTGGGCTCGTTAGTGAACAGGGAGATGGTCCACCAGAACAGCGACCGGGGAAAGTACCAGCTGGGCTTTGGCATCCTGCGGCTTGCCAGCTCGATTCCCGGCCGGCTCAGCTTGGTCCGCGAGGCCCGGCCCGTGTTGGAGAGTCTTGCGGAGGAGTTCAAGGAGACTGTGAACCTCGCTGTCCTGCGCTCGAACTATGCCGTCAACGTGGATCAGGCCATGGGACCGTCGTCGTTGGCCACCTATGACTGGGTGGGCGGCTTGACGCCGCTCCATGCCACCTCGAGCGGGAAGGTTTTATTGGCTGCACTGTCCGCCGACGAACGGGACCGCATCCTGACGGAAGCCGGGTTTCATGCCAGGACTCCCCGCACTATCACCAATCGGGAAGACCTCGAGAAGCAGCTGATCGATGTGGCCCACGACGGGTATGCGGAGACACGCGAGGAACTGGAAATCGGCCTGAACGCGATTGCGGTTCCGATCTACAACCACTTGGGAACCGTCATCGGAGCCGTCAGCATCTCCGGACCCGCGTTCCGCTTTGACCCGCAGAAGATCCCTGGACTTATTGACGCACTTCGTCAGGCCGGAATCCGGATCAGCGTGCAAATGGGCTACACGCACCGATGACCCCGGGTACTGGGGCGCCGGGTCATCAGTAAAGGGTCAGGGGACCAGGAGGACGAAATAGCGTCTCCGACTTTTCGTGACAGCCAAGCACTGCGGATGCATCATCAATAAAGGGGGTAGTGATGGCGGAAAGAGCAGAAGAGCATGAGCACGCACACTGCGATAGAAGAGACCCCCGGCTCCAACGCGACTGAGTCCGCGCTCAAGGTCGATGGACTATGGAAGATCTTCGGCCAGAAGTCTGACGAGATCATCGGCACCCCAGCCGAGCACCTCTCGCGCAAGGAGCTCCAAAGCAAGACCGGCTGTGTCGCGGCCGTCAGGAACGTCTCGTTCGCGGTGGCCCCTGGGGAGGTCTTCGTGGTCATGGGACTCTCCGGCTCCGGCAAATCGACTCTCGTACGCCTGCTCACCCGACTGATCGAGCCGACGGCGGGAAGCGTCACGATCGGCGGCGAAGACGTTATCCGCGCGAGCAAGGCCCGCCTCCGGGCTATGCGCCGGAACCACATGGCGATGGTGTTCCAGCAGTTCGGCTTGCTCCCGCACCGCAAGGTGATCGACAACGTCGCCTACGGCCTCGAAGTCCGCGGGGAGGGCAAGTCCCAGCGCCGCGCCCGAGCCCAGGACATGGTCGACCTCGTCGGCCTGACCGGGTACGAGAATTCGTTCCCCGACCAGCTCTCTGGCGGCATGCAGCAGCGCGTCGGCCTTGCCCGGGCACTCGCCGTGGACCCGCAGGTCCTGCTCTTCGACGAGCCGTTCTCCGCCCTTGACCCGCTCATCCGCCGCGACATGCAGAACGAGGTCCGCCGCCTGCACGAGGAGGTGGGGAAGACGATGGTCTTCATCACCCACGACCTCCAGGAGGCCCTCAAACTCGGTGACCGCATCCTCATCATGCGCGATGGCGAGGTCGTCCAGATCGGAACCCCGGCCGACATCGTAGCCAACCCCGCTGACGACTACGTGCGCGACTTCATCTCGGATGTCCCCCGCTCCCATGTGCTCACGCTGCGCTATGTGGTGCGGCCCCCGCGCGAACGCGAGGCCCTCGACGGGCCGGTGATGCAGGCCGACCGCATCGTGCGCGAAGCCGCGCGGCAGGTCCTCCACTCGGAGCTCCCCGTTAGGGTTTTCGACGGCGAGGAATTCCTCGGCATCGTCGACGACGAGGATATCCTCCGCGTCGTCGTCGCCGAAGAGCCATCCCCGACTTCCCACCAAGGCGGTGCCGGGTGAGCATCGCCACAGTGCGGGCCAACCGTCGACGACGGTCCGGGGGCGCGCGTTCCAACTCACCTGGAGGACGAACCCCTGCCACCCCGTCCGGAGGTCCTGCTGTCCTGGGATTCTGCCGACGTCATTGGCGCCCGGTCTCGCTCGTGGGCATTGGTGTCGTCTGGCTCGGACTCTGGGCCACGCTCAAGGGCGTGGACACCCTCGAGTTGGGCGGCGCAGACAAGACGGACTTCCAACTCTGGCTGAACAGCGTCCGCGACGCCTTTGACAGCGCCCGCACCAACTCCTTCGTGTTCCAGCACATCGTCCAGCCGGTCACGGACGGAATCAATGGGCTCGTTACCTTTCTCCAAGGCATCTTCAGCCAGGCCTCGGACGGACGCCCGGTGCCGGAGATCGGCTGGCTCGGCGTCGTCGCGCTCCTCGCCTGGCTGGCCTTGGCGTTCGCCGGCGTGCGCTCGATGCTCCTCGTCGGCGTGTGCGTGTTGCTCTTCGGGTTCTTCGGCTACTGGGCACAAAGCATCGACACGCTCATCGTCACGTTTTTCGCAGTCGGCATCTGCACAGTCGCGGGACTCCCGCTAGGCATTGTCATGGCCCGAAGCCGCCGAGTCTCGGCCGCGGTCTCACCCTTGCTCGACCTCTTGCAGACCCTGCCGTCGTTCGCCTACCTGGCACCGCTCGCACTCGTCTTCGGCATCGGCCCGGCGGCCGCGATTGTCACGACCATCATCTACTCGCTGCCCCCGCTGGTGCGCATCACCGAGCACGGCATCCGAGGGGTCTCACCGGCCACGCTCGAGGCCGTCGCGTCCATGGGCAGCACCCCCTGGCAGGCCCTCGTGAAGGTGCAACTTCCCATGGCCCGGCGCACTATCGTGGTCGGCATCAACCAGTGCACAATGGCGGCGCTCTCGATGGCCACCATAGCCGCGCTCATCAATGGCCCGGGACTGGGCACTCCGGTGCTCCAGGCGCTCCAGTCGCTCGACGTCGGCTCGGCGTTCGTCTCCGGCCTTGCCATCGTGCTCATGGCGATCATGCTCGACCGCACCACGACGAGGGCCTCCGAACGCTCAGGCATCGAAGCCCGCATGCAGCGCGGGTCCGGAGTGGGACAGACCGGCACATTCGGGGGCCGGCAGATGCGTCGGACCACTATCATCGCCAGCGCTGTCGTCGCCGCCGTGGCCATCTATCTCTCGCACATCTATCTTGCACTCTCGAAGTTCCCGGCTTCGCCCGACCTCGGCACCCCACTGGCGAAGGCCGTCTCAGCCGCGACCGACTGGACGGTCGGCACGTTCTCAGGCTTCACGGAATGGCTCAAGGACACCGTTACCGCACTTCTCGTCGACCCACTCCAGTCGGTGCTCGCGCAGTCGCCGTGGTGGGCCATGGCGCTCGCGCTGCTCGGAATCGCGTTCGTGCTCGCCGGCCGGCGGGCCGCCACAGTCACGATCGTGTGCGAAGCCGTGATCCTCGGAAGCGGGCTGTGGAGTGAGAGCATGAAGACGCTCGCGACCACGCTAGTAGCCGCGTTCGTTGTGATCATCGTCGCTGTCTGCCTGGGCGTCTGGATGGGTCGGAGCAAGCCCGCCGACTCGGTTATCCGACCCGTGCTCGACGCCTTCCAGACCATCCCGTCCTTCGTGTACCTGGTACCGGCCCTCGCCCTCTTCGGTCCCACACGATTCACGGCGATCGCCGCCGCGTTCGCTTACGGTGTGCCCATCGCGACGAAACTGGTTGCCGACGGGGTCCAAGGTGTCTCGCCGGTTGCCGTGGAGGCCGCGGAATCACTCGGAACAACGTCGTGGCAGATGATCGCGAAGGTCCAGCTCCCCATGGCCCGCGCGGCAGTAGTCCTCGCCGCCAACCAGGGCTTGCTTTACGTCCTGTCCATGGTCGTCGTCGGCGGACTCGTCGGCGGCGGAGGACTCGGCTATCTCGTAGTCGCCGGATTCTCCCAGAGCCAGCTCTTCGGAAAGGGTCTCGCCGCCGGCATCGCCATCACCGCGCTCGGAGTCATGCTCGACCGGATCACCCAACACGCCACTGCCCGCTTCGGCAGCACCCGATAGAGGAAAGAGCCGTGAAGAAATCACTGACGGAGCGTGGCCCAAAGACGGAGAAGAGAACGTCTGCCGCAATTGTCCTCACCGCGGTCCTCGCGCTCACGGCCTGCGCCGGGGATATCCCTAGTGCAACCCCGCCAAGCGGAAAGAGTGGATGCGGAGCATTCAACGTCGCCGTAAACCCTTGGGTCGGGTACGAGGCGGACGCCTACGTCGTAGGGACCGTTGCCAGGGAAAAGCTCGGCTGCACCGTAAATTACAAGACCCTCAAGGAAGAGGTGTCATGGCAGGGCTTCGGCAGCGGCGAGGTGGACACCGTCCTTGAGAACTGGGGCCACCCCGAGCTCGCGGACAAGTACATCAAGCAGCAAAAGACTGCGGTCGACGCCGGGCCGACCGGTAACACCGGCGTAATCGGCTGGTACGTGCCGCCGTGGATGGCCAAGCAGTACCCGGACATCACGGACTCCAAGAACCTCGACAAGTACGCTGACTTGTTCAAGACCTCCGAGTCCGGAGGACAGGGCCAACTCCTCGACGGTGACCCCTCCTTTGTCACCAACGACGCAGCCCTCGTGAAGAACCTTGGCCTCAACTTCAAGGTTGTGTACGCGGGCAGTGAACCGGCGCTCATCCAGGCCTTCCGGCAAGCGGAGCAGAACAAGACCCCGCTGATCGGCTACTTCTACGAGCCCCAGTGGTTCATCGCAGAGGTCCCGCTCGTCAAAGTCAACCTCCCGGCCCACACGCCCGGCTGCGACGCCGACGCGGCCAAGGTCGCGTGCGATTACCCCAAGTACGAGCTCAACAAGGTCGTCTCCACCAAGTTCGCCAACTCCGGCAGCCCCGCGTATTCCCTCGTCAAAAGATTCACGTGGACGAACCAGGACCAGGACACGGTTGCCGGGTACATCGCCAAGGACAACATGAGCCCGGATTCCGCCGCGCAGAAATGGATCGACGCGAACTCGGACAAGGTCGCCGCTTGGCTCAAGTAGACCCATGGCGACAGTTCCCCTATACGCAACAAGAATCACGATAAGCAACATATTTGCGCAACATCCTTGACAATCACTGTGATCTAACGCACTCTGTTGCTTATGGCGAATTCTGTTGTTCCATGCGGAACGACTAGGAATTGGCGCCTACCGGTATTTGCGAGTCCCTTCCCAAATGAAGGGAGAGGTGCTTCATGCCCAAGGCCTGCGAGGGAAGCACTACGCCTATCCGCCGGGCGAACCGAACCTGTCACAAGGTGCCGGCCGACGGCCACATATGAGCCAATTGCAACATTGAGCAAAAGGAACCGTTATGACCCAGAAACCGAAGCTCCTTAGACACAGGCGGCTAGAGGTGTCCGACGTCAACGTCGTCAACCAGCCGATGCTCAAGAAGGCACTCGGCGGTACGATCGTCGGCAACACCATGGAATGGTACGACGTCGGCGTGTTCGGCTACCTGATAACCACCATGGGCCCCGTCTTCCTCCCGGAAGCTGACAGGTCCGTCCAAACCTTATTCCTGCTCGGCACCTTCGCCGCAACATTCATCGCCCGCCCGCTGGGCGGTGTCATCTTCGGTTGGCTCGGCGACAAGATTGGCCGCCAGAAGGTGCTGGCGGCGACGCTCCTGCTGATGGCGGCAAGTACCTTCGCCGTCGGACTCCTTCCCGGATACGCTCAGATCGGCGTATGGGCAGCCGCCCTGTTGGTGATCCTGAAACTCGTCCAGGGCTTTTCCACCGGCGGCGAGTACGCAGGCGCCACTACCTTCGTCTGCGAATACGCCCCCGATAAGCGGCGCGGCTTCTTCGCGAGCTTCCTGGACATGGGCTCGTATCTCGGCTTCGCGTTGGGAGCTGCGATCGTGTCCGTGCTGCAACTGTCTCTGGGCCAAGCGGCCATGGAGGAATGGGGCTGGAGGCTGCCCTTCCTGATCGCCGGGCCGCTCGGTGCGATCGCCGTCTACTTCCGGAACAAGATCGAGGAATCCCCCCAGTTCCAGGCAACCCTCGACGCCCAGCAAGCACTTTCTGCAGATGCTGCCGCAGCCGACAAAGCCGTGGCCAAGGGACCCCTGCCCATCATCAAGGCTTACTGGCGCCAAATTATCCTCGCCATGATCCTTGCCGCCGCTGCCAACACCGTAGGTTATGTCTTGACGTCCTACATGCCGACGTACCTGACCGAATCCAAAGGCTACGACCCCATCCACGGCACGCTGCTAACCATTCCCGTGATGGTGATCATGGCAGCCTGCATTCCGCTGACCGGGAAACTGTCCGACCGCATCGGCCGCCGCCCCGTCCTCTGGATCGGTGCCGGAAGCACCATCGTGTTCGCTATCCCGGCATTCCTGCTGATCGGCGTCGGTAATGTCTGGTCCACGCTCGCTGGCCTTGCCCTTGTCGCCTTCCCCGTGACGTTCTATGTCGCAAACCTCGCCTCGGCGCTTCCCGCGCAGTTCCCGACGTCGGGCCGCTATAGCAGCATGGGCATTGCCTACAACTTCTCCATGGCGCTTTTCGGCGGCACAACGCCATTCATCGTCCAAGGCCTGATCGAGGCTACGCACAATGACATGGCCCCGGCCTACTACCTCATGGGCACTTCCATCATCGGTGCGATCGGCATCTACTTCCTGCGCGAATCCGCCCGGCGGCCGCTGCCCGGCTCCATGCCGAGCGTTGATACTGAGGCCGAGGCCCGCGAGCTGGTCGCTACCCAGGACAACAACCCGCTGATCGACCTGGACGGAATGCCGTTCCTGGAGGATCATGCGTTCGAAAATACGGCCAGAGCCTCACTGCGATGATTTTCGAGGACCTAACTAATGCCCCAAAGCTCGCCAAACGGCGCCCAAAGAAGGAATCCACAATGAATCAATCCCTGCCGAAGGAAAACGTGCTTCGCATCTCAGGCGCCGGCGCCGATCCGATAATCGTCAACTTCGAAGGTTCCGAACCCGTCACGGTCCGGCTACAAATCGACGCCAAGTGCAACTGCCAAGACGACGGTGGCGCCAGCCGGCCGGGTTCCTACGCCTACAGTGATCCGCGGGGCCGAACCAAGCCAAGCGACGTTATCGATGCTCCATCGCGGCCGGAAACCATGGGTGTTTAGCTGAACATGCCCAGCCGCGGAGCGGAAACGGTCACGCGGCGCCCCCGATGATGAGACGGCCCTTCCTGGACGAGGCCCCGGCCGGCGTCGATGCCGCGTGCCCTTCGGCAAGGAATCGCGGCCATCCGATTTTAGAGATCGTCTTCGGGCCGGGCGGTGAGGATCCGATTGGCGCTGACCCGCAGGATGCCGAGCGACTCCTTGATCAGGGGCGATGCAATGCTGCCACTGCGCACCGCAGCGACAATGCGCCGCGATGGCTTCCCCTTGCCAGTAATGCGCAGTCGAACCACGTTTTCGGCACTATGCAGGGGGGCGAGTCGCGGCAGCAGGCCCACGCCCAGCCCCGCACCAACGAAGGCGATCTGCGTTTCCCATTCCACGGCCTCATGGGCAATCCGCGGCGTCACCCCGACTGCCGTGAACGCCGCGGTGAACAGGGAATGGTAGGTGGATCCGGCAGCCTCGGTGATCCAGGGTTCCGACGCCAGCTCTTCGAGCGTGACCTTTTCCCGCGATGCCAACGGATGGCTGGAAGGAATGATCACGTCCAATGGATCGTCGAGCAGAACGGTCTGCTCGAAGCGCGGATCGTCCTCAACATAAGTGTCGGACTGCATGGCGACGATGACCGCGATGTCGATCCGCTCGGCAACCAACAAGTCGAAGCAGCGGGCCGGGTTAGCCTCCAGCACCTGCACCTCCAGCGACGGGTGGGTTGAGCGCAAGGTGGCGGCCAGCGGCGCGAGCAACTGGGCGGCCGCGGTGGAGAATCCGCCGAGTCCAAAACGCGCGGGTATCTGCTCGCCGGCCTCCATGGCCGCAGCGCGCAGGTTCTCCCATTCGGCAATGAGGGTGTCCGAGCCCGCCACGAGAAAACGGCCTGTGGCGGTCAGCCGCACACCCCGGCCGTCCTTCGTCAGCAGCTGCATTCCAAGCACGCGCTGGAACTCCCGTAATTGCGCGGAGACGGCGGAGGGAGAATAGCCCGTGAGCTCTGCGGTTGCGCCAATGGTGCCGCACTGGGCAAACACCCGAAGTGTTATGAGCCGTGGATCGATCATGCATCTATTGTGCACTGTTATCTCCACAATCCTGCGCTTTTGTTGCAGATCGATCGGCTCTAATCTCATGAATAAAACGTTCGACAACGGCGATTGCACCCACCAACGCCGGTCTCGATGGATCGCCCCTTACCTAGCCCTCCCGGGAGGAAACACATGTCTGCTCCAGTGAACGCGCCCCTCAATTCACGCCGAAAACTCGCTTCGTCATTGCCTGCCGAACAGTTGGCGGAAATCACCGAGTTGTTCGAGTTCCGGCGCGTGGGGTATTCCCTCAACGCCCCCTTCTACACCGATCCGACGATTTTCAAGATCGACATGGAGGCCATTTTTGGCCAGCACTGGATCTATGCCGCCAGCATCGCCGAACTGCCGGAGCCGGGCGACTACGTCACCATCGACTACGGGCCCTACTCCCTGATCGTGCTGCGCAACGACGACGGCGGCGTGAACGTCCTGCACAACGTGTGCCGCCACCGCGGCGCCCGCGTCCTGACCGAGCCCGCGGGGTCAACGGGAAACCTGGTGTGCGGCTATCACTCCTGGACCTACTCTCCCGAAGGTAATTTGATCCATGCCTCGGCGCCGGGGGAAACCAAGTTCGACAAGGGCTGTTTCGGCCTCAAGCGCGCCCACAGCCGCATGGTTGCCGGACTCATCTTCGTCTGCATTGCCGACGAACCGCCAACCGACTTCGACGAAACCTCAAAGATCTTCGAGCCCTACCTCGCGCCGCACGATCTGTCGAAGACTAAAGTCGCCTACCAGCAGAACATCATCGAGGAGGGCAACTGGAAGCTCGTCATGGAGAACAACCGTGAGTGCTACCACTGCGACGGCCACCCCGAGCTTGCCTGTTCCCTCTTTCCCACCTGGGGTCTGACGGAGGGCCTGATCCCGGCCCATCTCCAAGAAGTGTGGGACCGCAACAAGGAAGCACAGTCCTCGCTCGAGGAGCGTTGCCGCCGCTATGGCCTTCCCTACGAGGTGGTCGAGGAGCTCGACACCCGCATCGCGGGAATCCGTATCTCACGTGAATCGCTCGACGGAGAGGGCGAATCGTTCTCGGCCGACGGGCGCAGGCTCTCCAAGAAGCTGCTCGGCGACTTGCGGGACTTCCGCCTTGGCCGCTGCTCGATGCACCTGCAGCCCAACAGCTGGTTCCACTTCCAGAGCGACCACGTCATCACGTTCGCCGTCTTCCCCATCAACGAACACCAGACACTGGTACGCACCACCTGGCTGGTGGCTGACGACGCCGAGGAAGGCGTCGACTACGACCTGGAGAAGCTCACCTACACCTGGAAGCAGACCAATCTGCAGGACAAGGAGTTCGTGGAGCTATGCCAGAAGGGCGCCGGCAGCCCCGCCTACGAACCCGGCCCGTACATGAAGAGCGAATACCAGGTGGAGGCCTTCATCAACTGGTACGTGCAGCGCGTGCAGGAGCACCTGGCATGATCGAACTCCGCACTGAGACGGCCGTCCAGGAACCACAGCGCATTCGCGGTCTTGAGATGCCGTGGAACAGGGTCATGGGCAGCACCGAGGGACCCGCAAGCGCCGCCCGCGCATTGGGCCCCTGGCATCCGCAGGAGTTCTTGGCCGAATGCGTCGAGACCGTTCCCGAGGTGGGCGGCATGATGACCTTCGTGTTTCGCCGCTGCGATGGTGCGCCGCTGGCGTTCCGTCCGGGCCAGTACGTGAACGTCGCCTTTCCCGTGAAGGGCGCGGACCAGGACGCGGTGGACCGCAGCTACTCGCTGTCCAGTTCGCCCACCAAGCCGTGGACCTTCGACATCACAGTCAAATGCGACCCCACGGGACAGGTCTCGCCGTGGGTGCACCAGAACGTCAAACCCGGCACTGTCCTCGACATGCTCGGACCAGTCGGGGCATTCCACCTGCCCGACGCCGACCGGCGGGCACGGTACCTGTTCCTGGCCGCCGGCGCTGGCATCACCCCCATCATGTCGATGGTGCGGACCATCCACTCGCTGCCCGGACAAGCCGATGTCGTGGTGCTCTACCACGGGGCGGCGGCCGGAGACTTTGCCTTCCACCAGGAGCTGGCCTACATCGCCTCCGTGGACTCGCGGGTCAAGGTCTTCTACTCCCTGGGCGACCGCAGCAAACCCGAGGGCTGGGAAGGGCTCACCGGAAGGCTCACGGCGGCCATGCTCGACGAGGTGGCTCCCGACGCCAACGGCCGCCAAGTCTACGCCTGCGGCCCCGAGGGTTACCTGAACACAGCCACCGAGCTCCTCAAGAAGGTCGGCGTCGACGACACCTCCATCTACATGGAATTCTTCTCGGGAGATCGCCAGACGCTCCTTGAATACCAGGCGGAGCTCGCGTTTGCAGTGGACATTGCGGAGGAAATAGCCGAGGAAATCGCCGATTCCGCCGAGGACTACTACGAAAGCCAGCCCACCGCGTTCGGGCTCTACGAGCCGGGCTACGACGCAGATGGAACCTTGCAGGCCACGGGCCTGCCGCTGGAAACCGTCGACCCTGACGTACCCGGTCCCGAAGCCCCCGACGGCAGTCCGGACGTGGGACCGCAGGCCGGGTCCTCCGATGCCTCGAGCTTCGACACGGTCGGAACGGGAAGCCTCACCCTGTCCTTCATGCGCACCGGCATTAACGTGCGCATCGACCCCTCCGAACACATCCTCGAGGTGGCGCAGCGTGCCGGCGTCAGGATCGGAGCGAACTGCAAAGAGGGCATGTGCGGCTCCTGCAAGGTCGTCAAGCTCTCCGGGGAGGTCGAGATGAACCACCAGGGCGGCATTCGGGCACGGGAAATCGAGGCAGGCAAGTTCCTGCCCTGCTGCTCCACAGCACGAACCGATTTGGTGATCGATGCCTAGCAGCTTCCAGCTGCCGGGCCTCACGGAAGACCCGGTGCTCCTAGGGGGCCAGTTCGCCTGCCCGCGTCCACCCGAGGGCCTCGTACCGGTCCGCCGCCGCGGCGTCCACGGGCGCATAGACGACATCCGCGCCTTCGACGAACGCTTCCTCCGCCAGGCGGGCCAGAATCACAGCCTCGTGATCGAGCGCCACAGAGTCGCCGTCCACTGCGCGCACCGGGCCCACCACAGCGAAACCATCGCCGAAAGCCACCCGGCCCCGCGCCAGAGGGCGGTCGAAGCGGGTCAACTCCACGACGTCGTAATCCTCCAAGGGCGCCTCGAACACCCCGAACTCGGACTCCAGCGGCAGCGCGCTGTTGACCTCGCCCGGCGGGGCGGTCATCAGGACGCCGGCGGGAAGTGTTTCCTCGCCTGCATTGAGCCGCGCCCATAGGGGCTGCCAGTCGTGTGTCGTTTCCGGTGCGCTCATGCACCAACCCTATCGTCGTCCCTGACTGCCGGTACATGCGGAATAGCTTGGCTTTCCGGGGTTTACCAGCGTGAATGGACCATCTCGCGGAAGTACGTGTCGTAGATTTCCCTGACGCTGTTCTCGAAGTCCGGACCCAGGTGGTCCAGTATCTGGATGGAGGCGGCGTTGGAGCGGGCTTGTTCGGGGCTTCGGGCACCTGGTATGACGGTGCTGACGCCGTCTTGTGCCGCGATCCAGGCGATGGCCGCTTGGGCTGTAGTTGCTCCGGACGGGACAAGCTTTTTGAATTCTTCCACCGCTTTGAGGCCTTGTTCAAAGTCAACTCCGGAGAAGGTCTCTCCGACGTCGAATGCTGCACCGTCCCGGTTGTATTTCCGGTGGTCATTTTCGGCAAAGACTGTGTCCTTGGAATACTTGCCCGAGAGCAGGCCGGAGGCCAGAGGGACCCTGGCGATGATGCCGACTCCGGCGTTCTTCGCCGCAGGCAGGACGCCCTCCAAGGGTTTGAGTCGGAAGGCGTTCAGAATGATCTGGACGGTGGCCGTGCCGTGTTCGATGGCTTCGAGTGCTTCATCGGTCCGCTCGACGCTGACGCCGTAGTCCTTGATTGCGCCTTCACTGACGAGCGTCTCCAGCGCATCGTAGACTTCCGGCCGGCTGTAGACCGGGGTCGGTGGGCAGTGCAACTGCACCAGGTCCAGGCAATCCGTCCGGAGGTTCCGCCGGGAACGGTCGGCCCACTGCCGGAAGTTGGCCAGTGTGTAGTTCTCCGGTTTCTGTTCCAGGCGCCGCCCGATTTTGGTGGCTACAGTGATGTCCAGTCCGGGGTTGGCAGCGAGGTACGCCCCTATGGTTTGCTCGCTCCGCCCGTCGCCGTAGACATCGGCGGTATCGAAGAAGGTCACCCCGGAATCCACTGCGGCTTCCAGGATGTCGTTGGCTTCCTTCGGGTCCACGTTGCCCCAGTCCGCACCGAGCTGCCATGTGCCCAGCCCCACAACGGAGACGGACCGCCCCGTCTTGCCCAATACTCGCTGCTTCATCCTTCGACTATAACCACGGCACAACAGCCCCGTCCGCATGGAGGGGGGCCAGTTGATCCTAGGACCGGATGGGCCAGCCACGCCTGGTCAAAAGATGCTGCCGGACGATCTCGGGCTCTCCCGATTCCTCACCCGCCACCCGGGAAGCATAAGCACCAAGTGGCAGGGGACGGCCGGACGCCCCCGTCACACAGCTCAGGTGATGATGACGTTCTGGATGCTCTTTCCAGGTTTTTGAGGTCGACCACGCCGACCATCGCGTCCAAGTGTCGCAGCGGCACGGTGGCCCATGTTCGGTTAGCGGCGGAGTTTGACGGTCTGCGTCTGGCCGCCGAGTCCGGCAGTGTCGAGCGTGAGGGTTGAGCGGCCCTCGGCATCAGCGCCGAGGGTCGCCCCGGAGCCTTCCAGCACTGTGGACCATGTTCCTTCGGGCAGCGTCAATGTGATGCTGGATGCCTTCTGCGTGGGCTCGCTGACCGCCAGACTGAGCACATTTCCGTGCCTGGAGTAGACAACGCACGCGGGACCCGAGGCACCAAGGTCCCCCGCTGTTCCGGCCTTCCAAAAGGTTGCCGCCGTAGTCTTCTCGCTCTTGAACTCCACGGACTGGGCGGTGGCATCGTTCCGGATCACCGTGTGGTTGTCGCCTTGTGCGATCTGCCTGATTTGGGCGACCGATGCGCCTGGAGCCACCACGTAGGCGTAGCTGCCCGGTGTATCGCTTGCGCCGTGGTCAATGTAGACGGTGGCGAAGTTGCGCTGCTGGACGGTGGTGCTGCCGGCAAGGAGATTGACCGCCGACCAGCTTCCGGAGCGGCTTTCGCGGAGGACCGTGAGCGGTGAGGCGTCGAGGACGGCGTAGCCGCCGAACCCTTCCAAATGGACCCATCGATCGTCATCAAGAACCACTGCCCTGCCTGCCGATTCGGCGATGCTGCCCGACGCCGTCGTGAGGGCGTTGTTTCCTTCGTGAAGATTGCGGTGGTCCACAATGCTCTCCACGCGGGCGCCGCTCCTGGTGCTGATGTCGGCGCCGAGGCATACCGCCAGGTCCCCGCTGATGAACCAGGACTTCCTGGCCGACAAGCCGGTGCCACCGGGACCCACAAGATGCTGCCCGACGGCGGCCACCTCGCCCAGGGCCGCGGAGCCCGTCCACTCGTTTGCAGGGCGGGCTGCACCCCATTCGCCCTCCACCTTGTCCGGCAAGGGCGTGGTGTCCACGGTGGTGCCGGGCAGCCGGTTGTAGTTGGCGGTGGCCCAATAGGCGTCGTCGTATTGGCCCAGGTCGGCCGTATAGAAATGTGTCATGCCGGAACCCGTGTGGTATCCGCGGTTGTTTTCGCCGTTGCCGCATTCGTACCAGGCAATGCGGTTACTTGACATGGATAAGGACAGTGCCCAGCCGCTCCCCCGGTGGATGGTACGGTCCATGGCAGGGAAGAGCCGGTGCCCCGCAGTCTCGGCGACGGGCGCAATACCGC
Source organism: Arthrobacter sp. FW306-1B-G06A (assembly GCF_058781765.1). Classification (NCBI taxonomy): domain Bacteria; kingdom Bacillati; phylum Actinomycetota; class Actinomycetes; order Micrococcales; family Micrococcaceae; genus Arthrobacter; species Arthrobacter sp. FW306-1B-G06A. Next base: position 125,623 of record NZ_JBYSXB010000007.1, read on the forward strand.
TGGCCTGGAGTTCCTTGACAAGGGCAGTTCTTGGCACGCTGGCCCCTGCAAGAATCGGGCGGCAGGTGTTGCGGGTGATCCATCCGGCGCACAGGCCCCGCCATCTTCCGGCGGTAGCGGGATCCATGGCGCGTGCCAGGAGGAGAATGGCTTCGATCGCGGAAGCCCCGAGGTCGTAGCCGGTGTTGGCCTCTCGGCTAATTGAGCGGCCACGCACGGCATCCGCCATGGCTCCGTTGATGATGAACGGCGCGTACGAACCCTCGACTGCGTCGAGGAAGATGCTGCGGCTTGGATCGGAGATTTCAGAGGCCGTGCCGCCAAGGAGCGCGAACAGCTTGGACAATCCAGTGAGCAGCACTACCCCGTACGAACCTGTGTATGCGGTGGTGCTGTGCTGGATGAAGGAGCCGTCCCTGAAGAATCCGTCTCCGCTAGTGACGTATTGCCACACTTGGCTCAGTCCCGTGATGGCGTGCTGAAGCTTTGCGGTATCTTCCCCGGCCAAGGAGCGGATGATGATTGCTTGGCTGAGGTCGACGCGGTTGGCTCCCACGGACATGACCTTGGCTCTTGGTGCCATGAACTGCTGCCACGGGTCTGGCACGAAGTGGTCGATGGCTGCGCAGTTGGCAGCGATCTCGGCGGCGGTCAGTTCGCCGTGAATCAGGACCAATGTATCGGCCAAGGCCCTTGTCACACCGATTTCCCAGTTCCACCAGTTCCCGGATTCTACTTTCGTATCGTTGTAGGCAACGGCATGCGCGTCCGCCAGCCCCGCTTTGATGTCTGCAAGCACGGAAGCATCGCCGAACACTGTGGCTGTGGGGGTCGCCCAAGCGATGGCGAGCTGCTGCAGACGCTGGTAGGTGGAAGCAATGTGGACGTCGTTGGCGAGCGACAGGTCGGTGAAGACCGAGGTACGGCCTGCCGCCCGGTTGACCTTGGCCAGCGAGGCGGCGGCCTTGTTGTTCAGAGCGGTGATAGCCGTGGCGAAGTCTGGATCACCCGCCTGGATCACCGTGCGGCCGGTGATCTGGTCCACCCAGCGGGTCCGCAGCGCGGCGAAGTCCGCGGCGCTCGGCACTGATGCCGCCCAGGAATTTTGGGCAAACATCGAGCTGACAACGGCCGCAAGGGATAGCGTGCCTGCGGTCTGGAGAACCGTTCGGCGTGAGATCTGTGGTGACACGGAGTTGCTCCTAAGTAAGTGTGGTGGACGTGCCAAAGGCGCCCTGGACGTCGAGGCACAAAATGGACGGACTTGAGAACTAGGCGGTGATGCCGAGATCTTCGGCGCGGACGCGAAACGAGAGGGGGGCGCCCCGGGAAAGCCGGAGGGCTTCCTGGACGGTGCTGGCTGCCATGCGTTCCAGTTCATTGCCCAGGGAACCGGCGATGTGCGGGGTCAGCAGGACATTTGGGTGCGCGTAGAAGCCGGAGTCCGCTGGCAGGACCCAAGGGGTGGTGACATCCAACACGGCATAGAGATCACCGCGCTCCACCCGCGCCAGCAAGGCGCCTTGGTCGACGAGGTCACCCCTGGAGGTGTTGATGAACGTGGCGCCGGGGCGGAGCCCTTCGATCCGGCCGGCGTCGATGAGGTTCTTGGTGGAGGGGAGCGACGGCGCGTGGAGGGACACGACGTCGCTGCTCGCCACGAGCTCGTCCAAGGTGACGAGCTCGACGCCGATCGCGGCCGCCTCGGCGGCGTCGAGGTAGGGGTCGGCCACCACGACGTCAAGCTCGTACGGAGCGAGCAGGCGGATGACATGGCGCCCGATCTTGGAAGCACCGATGATCCCGACGCGCTTGCGGTAGTTTCCCATGTCAGGGAAGAGCCGTTCGGGCTGGATCTCCGCGCGGGCGGTATGCAGGGCGCGGGCGATCTGAAGGACGCGCTTGTTGGCCAGGATAATCATGGCCACGGTGTATTCGGCGACCGGGATGGCGTTGGCATCCGCGGCAGAGCTGACCTGGACGCCGCGTTCCCAGCAGGCGTCCGCAACGTGGTGTTTCACGCTCCCGGCCGCGTGCAGGACGTAGCGCAGGCGCGGTGCCGCATCCAGGACGGCGTCGTCAATCATGGGGCAGCCCCAGCCCGTGATGAGGATGTCGGCCTCCGCGAGCAGCGCCTTGCCTTCGGGTGCGTGGAAGTCCTGGATGGGCTCAAGGCTCAGGAGGTTCAGTTCAGGCTCGAGGGTGTCGAGGCTGCGTTCCGGGAACAGGGCCCGGGCGGTGTGGGCCGGCATGGCCAAGGCAACGTTGAGGGTCACTTGACGCTCCCTGCCGTCAAGCCGGACTTCCAGAATCGCTGCAGCATGATGAACGCGAGAAGCAGCGGCACGATGGACAGAAGGGACCCAGTGATCACCAGGGGTGTGAATTCCGGCTGCGGTACGGCGTAGCCCTGCCAGATGGAAATCCCGACGCTGACCGGGAGCAGTTGCTGGTCCTGGAGCATCACCAACGGAAGCATGAAGTTGTTCCAGACGCCGACAAACTGGAACAGGGCGATCGTGACGTATCCGGGGAGCATCATGGGCAGGCCGAGTGAGAAGAAGGATCGGATGGCTCCGGCCCCATCCACACGCGCGGCTTCGAGCGTTTCGGCCGGGACGTAGGCCGCGGAGTAAACCCGGGCCAGGTAGACACCGAAAGGGTTGCAGAGCACGGGGATGAGGACGGCCCAGATGGTGTTGGTGATCCCGAAGACCGATGCCAGCAGATACATGGGCAGGACGGTGGCGGTGTTCGGGATGAGGACGCCCACCAGGACGATACCGAAGAAGGAGTCCTTGCCGCGGAACTGGAACTTGTCGAACGCATACCCGGCCATGACCGAGATGAGCCCGCCAAAGACGGCTCCGAAAGCCGCGTAGAACATGGAGTTCGCCATCCACCGGAGGAACACGCCGCCGTCTTGGCTCAGGACCGCGACGACGTTGTCAAAAAAGGCCGGGTGCCCGAAAGCGTAGGCCGCCGTTCCGTAGAGGTCCGCGGTGCTTTTGGTGGAGGCGAAGAAGAGCCACAGCACCGGAAGCACCATGTAGGCGGAACCGAGGATCAGGAGTGCGTTCACGGTGAAGGTGCTGGCGAACCCGACTCGGGCGGCCCGGCGTCGTTTCAAAGGTGAAGGCGCAAGCGCAGTTCGGGGCCGGGGGAAGGTGGTGGCGCTCATGCTTTGTTCATCCTTGAGCTGAAGCGGGTGACGGCCCAGGACAGCACGGCGGCCATGAGCGCAATGATGATGGAGGCGGCCGCGGCCTGGTTGAGGTTGTGCCGATTGAAGGCCGCGTCGTAGGCCCACATGTTCGGAACCCATGTGCTGGTGACGGACGCCGTGGCCTTGGAGATGATGGAGGGTTCGGTGAACAGCTGCAGCGTGCCGATCACGGTGAAGAGCATGATGACGCTGAGTGCGGGCAGGATCAGCGGCAGCTTGATGCTGAGGGCCGCACGGATTTCCCCGGCTCCGTCAACACGAGCGGCCTCGAGGACTTCCCGCGGAACCGCCTGCAACGCCGTGAAGAGCACGATCACGTTGTAGCCCGTCCATTCCCACACGGCGATGTTCACGATCGACGGCAGGATCAGGTGGGCATCCAGGAAGTTCAGCGAAATGCCGCCGGTTTGGAGGACGGAGACGATGGGACTGACTCCCGGCGTGTACAGATAGGCCCAGATGAGCGCGGCGATGACGCCGGGAACGGCATGCGGCAGGAAGACAAGGAGTTGGAACAGTTTCCGGGCACGTGCGACGGCGGCATCCAGTAGGAGCGCGAACGCCAAGGCGCCGCCCACCATGCATGGAATGTACATAGCGCAGTACAGCGCGAGGCGGCCGATGCCGCCCACGAAGGCCTCGGATTGCAGGACCTGCAGGTAGTTCTCGAGGCCGACGAACGCGGTCTTCGCCTCGCCGAAGCCCAGGCCGGATTTCTGCTGGGCGAAGAAGCTCAACACGATCGAATAGATGACGGGTGCCACCATCGCCAAGGCGAAGACGGCAAAGAACGGGGTAAGGAACAGGGCGGCGGTGCGGCCGCCGGTTCCGGAAAGGCCGCGTGGCTTGCGGATGGTTGAAGCGGGGGCGGCGGCAACTCGGCTGGCGGGCTTCGTAAGTGCTTGATTGACCATTTGAATCTCCTCGCTGGCGGGGTGGCTTGCCATGAAGCCAGCCCGCCGGGCGGGCCTACTCCTTGACGGAGAGGCCGTTCTGCTTGAGTCCGCCCACCGTGGCAGTCTGCGCGGTTTCGATGCCCTGCTTGACGGTGCGCCGGTGGTCAGCTTGCCGAAAGCATCCTTCATGGCGGTGTTGGTGAGGTCCCAGTTCGGTCCCCACTGCCAGCCGCTCCTGACGGAGGCGAAGGCCTTGTCGAAGACGGCGTAGATGTCGTTGCCGAAGTAGCTCGCGTCGAACGCGCCCTTCGCCACTGGAGTCAGTCCTGGAAACGCCAGGTAGGCCGAGCCGGCACTGCCGCGGGCCTTGACGGCGTCGGGGTTGGTGGTGAGGAACTCGATGAACTTAGCTGCAGCGGCGGGGTTCTTGCTGCCCTTGGGGATGTTGAAGCTGGAACCGCCCAGGAAACCGTTCGAGGGAGTGCCCCAGTTCGGCACCTCGGCCGCAATCCACTGGCCGGCCTGGTTGTTTGCTTTCGTACGCGACTGCAGGCCAGGGGCACTCCAGCTCGCGCCGAGGACACCGACAACGGTGCTGCTGGCCAGATCGGCGGACCATTCGTCGCTGAAGGACTGTTCGACCTTGACGATCTTCTCGTCGATCAACTTCTGCCAGTAGTTGGCCACCTTCTGCGTGGCCTCATCCTTGACGCCGATCTTCCAGGTGTCGCCCTCGGTTGAGAACCACTTGGCACCGGCCTGCCAGGCCAGGCCCGCGGTGACGACCGGATCGTTCGGGTAGAAGCTGGCGAGGTAGGCGTTCGGCGCCACTGCCTTGACCCTCTGGCCGGCCTTCTCGAAATCATCCCAGGTCTTTGGAACCTCAACGCCTGCCTTTTCCAGCAGGTCCTTGCGGTACCACATGACCATCGGGGTGGTGTCGTAGGGAAGGGCGTAGGTCTTCCCGCCGAGTTGCACCAGTCCGCGGGCTTGGTCCGAGAGCTTGTCCAGCGTTGCGGACTTGTCGATCAGTCCGTCCAGCGGCTGGAGCTGACCGTTGCTGACGAACTGGGCCAGCTGCGGGTATTCGATGGTGGCCACGTCGGGACCGTTGCCCGCCGTGATGGCAGTGGACAGCTTGGCGTAACCTCCGCTGGCGCCGTTGGGGACGGTTTCGAAGTTGACCTTGATCTTGTTCTGGCTTGCGTTGAACGCTGCGGCGACCTTGTCCATCCCGGCGAGCGAGGACCAGAACGTGATGGTGCCGGTGGGTTCTTGAGCCGGGGTCGGGGTTGCGGAGGGGGTTGTCCCGCAGGCCGTGATGAGGGCGGCACTGGCCACGAGGCTGGCCGCTCCGAGCAGAAGCTGGCGACGCTTCATTCTGTTCTCCTTTGAAGTTCACGATGCGAAGTCGTGGTGTGCCTTGAAGCACTTAACTCCCAGTGAAACGGTCAGCGAGTAAACATATCAACGGAATGAACAGAATTGAACACTAGAATCGGAGTGAAGTTGTCTTGGCTTCCGTCATTCGGCGGCCCCGACGTGAAGCGCCTGGCTCTGGGTGGAATCCCGGATATTGAGGCTGGGAGAGAGGCTCAGTCGCTGCAGCGCCGACACGCCCCGTCGCTGGGCTCCGATCCGGTTCAGGCACATCAGCAGCGCTTCGTGGCCGACGTCGTATTTTGGCGGTGCCACGGCGGTGAGGGGAACGGTACCCAGCGCCGCGATTTCGTCGTCGTACGCGATGATAGCCAAGTCCCCGGGGATGCGGACGCGGCGATCCTGGCAGGCGCTGGCGAACTGCAGCGCGTCCTCATCACTGTGCACGATCGCAGCAGTCACGTGCGACTCGGCGCACCAGTCGAGAATCCCTTCCACCACCAGGCGGTGCGCCTGTGGATCGTTCAGCGCACGCGAGACGGGGCGCACCATGGTGGAGTCCTGCGGGGTCCCGGCCCGCCGCATGGCGAGGTGGTAGCCCTCGATGACCTGGGAGGCAGTGGGAGTCTTCTCCCGGACGCACAAGGCAATCCTTTTGTGGCCGAGGGACAGGAGATGGTTGACCGCGATCTCCGCCCCGCGCACATGGTCGCTGCGTACGGATTCCAGGCGGCACTCTTCAGAAATGTCGTCGATGGAGCGTTCGACGACGACAACCGGCACCGCCGTCTCAGCCAGCAAGGCCAGGGTTTCAGTTCCGGCCAAGGAAACCTCACTGGGCGTAACCAGGATGCCGTCAACGCCGTGTTCGAACAGACGGCGAAGCTGGCGCCGTTCCTCGGCCCCGGAGTAGTTGGAAACCCCCAGCACCAACCGAACTCCCGCTTCCTGGGCGGCCGCCTCCGCGCCCCGGATAACCCCGGGAAAATAGTACGACGCGGACGGGACGATCATGCCGATCGTCGCCAGCGGGCGGCTCCCGCCCGGCCGCCCTGACAACAGAGGAACGCTGCCGGGACCCGATGGTCCCCTGGGGTTCATGCCGGTCCCGCGACGCCGGCCGCTTTCAATGGCGGACCCGGCGACAGGGACGGCACCACCTCGGACGCGTTGCAGGAGCCCCCGCTCCGCGAGAGCTGCCAAGTCACGACGGACCGTCATCCCGGACGTTCCCATTCTTGCCGCGAAATCCTCAACGCTGAGGGAGCCGTGAAAAGCCAACTCCTTCAGAATCTGCAGGTGCCGGTCCTCGGGGAGCATGAGAGCCTCCGATCAAGTTCGCTTGTGTTTGATTTGTTCATTATGAACTAGAGCGGACGCTGGCTCCGAAAGTCAAGGCCAGTTGGGCCCGTGATAATTGGCCGCGCAGGAGATGTGCATTGTTGTTCAAATCAGCTACCAATGCTTGACCTCAGGTTCCTCAGGGACTTCTCCTTGAATCAGCGGACATTCATCGGAGGAGAAGAATTGATAGTGAAGTGGGTGAAAGGCTCGGCGGCGGCCGCCTGGTTGGTGAGAACTTCGTGAAAGCGAAGGTTGCGTTTTCTACGCTCGGCTGCCCGGAAGCGTCCCTCCAAGAGATTCTGGACATTGCGGCCACCTATGGGGTTCAAGGGCTCGAACTCCGTTCCATGGCAGGACAAATAGTGCATGCTGGCTTATCGGGTGAAGAGCGCGGCTGGATCCGTAGGCGGATCAACGAGGCAGGGTTGCACGTCGTCTGTGTAGCCACGTACGTACGTGTGGGCGATCCCGGGCTAAGCGACGACCACGTACTCGGCGAGCTTGAGGCCCAGATGCTTCTCGCTCGTGACCTGGGAGCGGCAGGCGTCCGCGTTTTTCCGGGTGGGGCTGGCACGGACTCGGATGCACGCATCGCAAGGCGGCTCGCGGCGGCCGCCCTATCCGCCCCTGACATCCGGATATGGCTGGAAACGCACGACTCGCATCCCCGAGGAACGGACATCCGGCGGGTTATGACGCTATTGGACGAGATATGCCCCGGTCACGGCGTCCAAGTCATCTGGGACGTACTCCATCCGGCCGCTGCCGGTGAGCGCCCCGCCACGACGTTCGAAGCCATCGGCCCGTGGTTTGGCTATGCGCAACTCAAAGATGCCAACTTCGACGGACAGCTACGGCTCCTCGGTCAGGGCGACATTCCGTTGCACGAAATCCTCGTTCTCCTCGAAGACCGAACCGAGTGGCTTTCATTGGAATGGGAGCGCCCATGGCATCCCGAACTCCCCGAACTGGCCGTGGCCTTGGCCGGAATGAGGCAGTGGTTTGAAAAACTGACGGGTCCTTAAGCAGAAGGCCATTTCCTGCATTCGCTGGATGATGACCGGAACATGTCAAGCTTCTTTGGCCCCGTTGGGGCGGGGTACGAGTGGCTCCACTTGCGCCGGCTTTTGGTCTGGCCCTGCGGGAGTGGCGTCCGACCGGATTACCGGTCCGTGTCGAATGCCTGAACCGGGGCTCACGGGTCGCGGGAGAGACCTGAGACCTATTCCTCTACTTCCGCGTGGACCATCTCGGTAGGCTCACCATTATGGAGAATTCAGAGTTGAGACCTGACACCGAAGTACTCAGCGTTCATGAGTGCTGGAAGTACCTTCGTTCCTCCTCCGTCGGCAGAATTGCGCTCGTCAGAGGCGACAGCCCGGAGATCTTCCCAGTCAACTACCTGCCTGACGAGGGGACAGTGATCTTCCGGACAGGACCGGGCACCAAACTGGATGCCGTCATGGCCGGGCAAGTGATTGCATTGGAAGCCGATGGTTTCAACACCTACGGCACAATTGCGTGGAGCGTCATCGTCAAGGGACGTGCCGAAATAGTCACGGAAGCTGAAGAACTGCAGGAATCTTCCGTTATGGAACTCTCGCCCTGGGAAGCCGGCGCCAAAAATCATCTGGTCCGGATTACGCCGGCGGAAATGAGCGGTCGCAGGTTCGTGATCAGCCCGCCATCCCAGTGGTGGCCCCCACGCGATTCGTGACCGCTGGTCAGGTCGGCTGCCTCGGTCCTCGCCGACCATGGCTTCCCCGCATTGCCTTGTGCCTTGGGCTGCGTGTCCGGTGCCGAAGGGAAGATGCCGCTTCGTTCATGTCACTCGACCAACTGAAAATCCGGAAGATGGAGGACCAAAGACTCTGGGATCAATTCCCCGTGCTTCGCATTCTGGAAGGGTCAAGCCGGTTCGGGCTTGACCAGATTCCAGGACAAGGAGGTCAGGAATGTCGGACTTAATCAGGTGGTTCGATAACCGTCGCTCACCCATTGAGATGATCGAACGGCTATTCGAAGGTGATGTGGCAGCATCCGGGATCCGGGTCGAACAATTGGTTGAAGGCACCACCCTGGTGGTTCGCGCCGAACTGCCGGGGATCGATCCCGAGAAGGACGTTGAAATCACGCTTGGCGACGGGTTCCTTGAAATAAGGGCTGAAAGGCAGGAGAAGGAGGAGCAAAAGGACAAGGGCAGCTACAGAACGGAATTCCGCTACGGCTCCTTCGTCCGCAGGCTGCCAGTTCCGGACACAATCCAAAAGGACGACGTCTCCGCTTCATACAAGGACGGTGTTCTCGAAGTGAGAGCCCCGATTCCGGAAAGGGTCCAACCCTCCTCCGCTCACAAGATCCCGATTACACGGGAGTAGTACACACGGTCCAGATGATGGCCTGCCACGGGCGGGCCGTGACTTTCGGCCCTATTATCCGGAATCGCAACGGGTCACGCTAGCGGGAACGAAATCACCCCTATTGCGGGAGGAAAGTCATGGGCCGGGAAGCATCCGCTGCAAGGATAGTTGTTGGTGTTGATGGATCGGAAGCCTCCATAGAGGCACTGAGGCAGGCCCAGAGCCTTGCGGTGCCATTGGGAGCGCAAATCGAGGCCGTTGCCTACTGGGAGTTCCCTCAGGTCTATGGCGGCTATGTGGCCATGGGCATCGATGACTTCGAGGAAGGCGCCGGACAGGTCCTCAAGGAATCCTTGGAGAAAGCGTTCGGTCCGGGACTGCCGGACAACGTCGTCTCGCGCGTTGTCCGCGGTCAGGCACGGGAATCCCTCATTGAAGCTAGCCGGGAAGCTGACATGATCGTTCTCGGCAGGCGTGGCCACGGAGGATTTGGCGGGCTGCTGCTCGGATCGGTCAGTTCAGCCTGCGTTGCCCACGCCCACTGCCCGGTCCTTGTTGTCCATGCTCCGGAAAAGAAGTGAACGACACCGACGGCGGAGAGAGGAGACGCCTGATGGCGCCCTTGTGGTCTCTGAGTCGCCTTCTCGCCGATCCAGCCGCTCAAATGCCGTGACATGCAGAAGCAAAATCGGCCCCCAGGAGAAACAAATGTCCATTCCCAACATGGATCCCAGCCCCTTTGACGATGTCCGGCACGTCACGGAGGAGCTTAGCGAGGAGCGTTGCTGGGAGCTGTTGTGCTCACAGGACACAGGCCGCTTCGGCTTCAACTACAAGAACAGGGTGATGATCCTGCCCGTCAGCTACCTCGTCCATGACCGGGCGATCTACTTCCGTACGTCCGCTGCCGGGACCATCGGGGACGCCGTTCCTCGCTTGAGTTCATCGTTCGAGATTGATGAGGCGCAGCCCGAGCGAAGCGAAGGGTGGTCGGTCCTGGTCAGCGGACCTTCCTCGCATGTGCAGGAACCGGAGCTGTTGACCTATCTTTGGGGACAGGCCATGGTAGAGCCCTGGGCAGGCGGAGCAAGGAATGACTTCATCCGGATCCACGCCGCGGTGGTGACTGGCCGCCACGTACACCTAGCCTGAATCCGGGTCCTGGCGCCAGGCGTCAACGGTGCTCTCCAGAGTGCCGGGCCTGCCCGAGTCGGGTTCGACGGCTGTGCTGTCGATTCCCGTGATGGCCTCGCCCGCCATTTCCCCGGGAAGGAACCCCGCCCGCTATTTGCTCTTCTTGACCCGGCGTATGCGGGTAATGATGGTGGGGCACGCCAGCTGGGCAAGGACTGCGTGGGCGGTTGAGCCCAGCAGGAGACGCTTGATTCCGCCTCCGCCGCGGCTGCCAAGGACCAGCAGCTTCGCCGTCGATGCGGCTTCAGCGAGGGCCTGGGCCGGTGGATCGGTGGCCAGGACCCTGTGGACGACGAGGTCGGGGTACTTTTCCGCCAGGCCGGCGACTGTCTCGGCGAGGACCAGCCGTTCTTCTTCCATGAATTGCTCGACGAAGCTGCCCTCAGGCAACCCCCTTTGCAACCAGGCGCCGGGTATCGGGTAGGCGTGCATGACGGTCAGTTCCTGTCCTTCACGGTCTGCCTCCGCGGCGGCGAATGCTGCCGCCTGTGTTGATTCCTCCGAACCGTCCACTCCGACGATGACTCCGTGGCGGTTGTGCACCGTCTCTTCTCCGACGACGGCCACGGGGCAAACGGCCACGGAGGCGATCTGCAGGGCGCGGTCGGTCAGCCGGCCTCCGGGCCTGACATGGGTCCCGGAACCGATGACCACCAGGGAAGCCTTCTTGGACCTTTTGCGAAGGGCGTACCCTGGGGTGCCCGAAATCAATACCGTTCGAACGTCAACTTTCGGTTCCACCCCGGCTGCATGGGCTTTGGCCTTGATCAGAAGCTCTGTCGCGGCCTTGTTGGCCATCTCGTTGTAGGCAAAGGATTCGGCCATCCAGCGGTCATCCACCGCATGCACGAGTTGCACGGGCAGCTTCAAAGCCGCGGCCCGGTGCATTGCCCAAGTCACCGCGGCCTCGTTGGCCCCGGTGTCGTTGATGCCGACGACTATTGGCTCTTTCATGGCATGTCCGCTCTTCCTCGATGATGTCTTCGACCGTTGGGCTTCCACCTCAACTACCCCAGCTCTGCGGGTCCCATGGACTGGGAAGAGCTCGGACGCCACCGTATCTGCGGGGAGCCGAAGCGCCTCGTTGCAAGGTACGCCCCTGCGCCCATGATGGTGAATCCAATGATTCCGAGGGCCGGGGTGCGGGCCGCGACCCCGGTCAGGAGCACAAGGCATCCGACGACGGCGGCGAAGATGCCGAAGGCTGTGTGTCGGGACTTGGGATGCCCGGGCGTCGATCTCATCTTTGCCGCGAATTTCGGGTCATCGCGTTCCAGTTCCTGGGCGATCTGTTCCAGCGTCTTCTTTTCGTGCTCGGAGAGAGCCATCATCGGCCTCCTATGCCGGCGTGGGTGGAAACCATTGCTGCTAGAGCGGTTTGTCGAGCGGGACTGATTCGAGGTATTCAGGGACCCTGGCGTTCCAGCCCAGCTCCCGCTTGATGCGCCGGCGCAGGGCATCGGAGGCCTCGGGTTCGCCGTGAGTGATGTAAGTCATGTGCGGGGCTTCATCCGCGGTGTGCATCCAACGAATGATTTCGTCGGCGTCGGCATGCGCGGAGAATCCTTCAATTTGTACGACCTCGGCCTGAATGGGGACGTCCTGGCCGTAAATCCTGAGTTCCTTTGCTCCGGCCGCCAGGTCGGCGCCGCGTGTTCCTCCGGCCTGGAAGCCGCTGAGGATGATGGCGTTTTTCGGATCCGGGCCATAAGCCTCAAGGTGGTGGAGGATCCTTCCCCCGGTGAGCATGCCACTGGCGGAGATGATGACCATTGGCCCTCCCCTCAGGTTGAGAAGCTTGGAATCATCGGCGGTACGTGACATGGTGGCCAGCTTGTACATGTCTTCGAACTCGTCCACGAGGAGGCGGTGTTCGTCCGGGTGTTGCCGGTACATATAGGATGCGTCGATGGCCATGGGGCTGTTCAGATAGATCGGAATGTCCGGAATGAGGTGCTTGCGGCGGAGCCGGGAGAGGTGGAGCATGAGGGTTTCCGCGCGGCCGACGGCGAACGCGGCGATCATGACAACTCCCCCGCGTTTGGCGACGCGGGACACGACCGCGCCAAGCTCAGCGGCCGCGTCCTGATCCGGGTGGCGTCGGTTGCCGTACGTCGATTCAGTGACAAGAATGTCCGCGGCCTCCAATTCCCGGGGAGGGAACATGAGGGGATCGTCGGCACGGCCCAAGTCTCCCGTGAAGTGTATGGAATGCCCGTCGACATTTATGTGGATCTGGGCGGCGCCGAGGATGTGTCCGGCTGGGAGGAAGGTGGCCTCGATGCCATCTCCCACTTCAAGCGGAGCATCAAAATCCCGCGGCTCGAATGAGTTCAAGGACCTGACCGCATCGGCCGCGGTGTAGACCGGAAGCGCGGGAACATGCACCGAGGAACCCCGATGATCAGCGTAGCGGGCTTCCTCTTCTTGGAGGTGGCCGCTGTCCGGCAGCAGCAGTTTGCATAGTTCACTGGTCCCGTGGGTGGCGTAGACCGGCCCGGTAAAGCCATCGCGCACCAGTGCCGGAACGTATCCGGTGTGGTCCAGGTGCGCGTGGGTGAGCAGCACCGCGTCGATGGAACCAGGGGCGACGGGAAACGGGATCCTGTTTCGGTCGCGGATACGTTTGTAGCCTTGGAAAAGACCGCAATCGACCAGGATCCGCGTGTCCCGGGATTCGAGGAGATAGCGGGAACCAGTGACAGTGTCGGTCGCGCCAAAAAACCGCAGGCGGGCCGGGTGATTGCTCTTCATGCTGGTCTCCTCGAAATTTGCAGTGCCGGGCATCCGGCGGTGGCCGGATGCCCGTTCCGGAATTGCACGGCTACGGGGCCGGCATCACGTGGTGGTGACGGTATTCCTCGGTGCTGGGCTTGATTGCAAAGGCCGTGACAACCAGGGCGACCGCGCCCGGAATCCATGCACTCCAGGCGGCCCCTGTCATGGAGGTGAAGCCTCCAAGCCATGGCGCAAGGAGGAGGACGACGGCGAACACGGCTTGCGCCCACTCGGCAGCCGGCATTCCCGGCATGGCCAGGTTGGTGACCCCGGCGGCGACCAGCAGGACTCCGAGGATCACCATGAGGGCCGTGGACGATCCGCCTTGACTTGTCCACAGCACCGAGAGTGCGGCATAGGCGCCGGCGGCAATGGCCGTCCAGTCCTGCCAACGGGTCCACTTCTTCATCTAGATCGTGCTCCTTTGATCGGTTTGGGATTTCTGATGGCCGCCCCGGCCGCCCCGGCCGCCCCGGCCGCCCCGGCCGCCCCGGCCGCCCCCGCGGCGCCCGGGCCG
>NZ_JBYSXB010000080.1:0-3743 GCF_058781765.1 Arthrobacter sp. FW306-1B-G06A
ATTGAGTTCTCAAACAACAGACACACCCGGCACCACCCACACCCACCAAAGGGCCCAGACTCGCTCCGGAGCAACTTCCCAAACTTACCCGAACCACCATCGCTTTGCAAATCAGTATCTCAACCAATTTCACGATTACAATTCGAAATTCCCTCAAATTGCGGCGCACGAAGCACCAGCCGTTTTAGGCTCAATTCGAAGGGGTTGGCCACCCGTGGTTCCCAGCTCTAGGCTGTCTCCCTCGCGGCGACTTAGAAGACATTACACGGCTTCTGTGCCGCGCGCAAATCCAGCACTGACGCCCCGCCGTACCCCGCACCTCAGAGGGATCCACAGCGCCCGATCGGACCACCGCGGCGACGTCGACGGCGGAACGCGGGTTCCGGCGTCGGGCCCCTAACGGAACGCGGCGATACCAGTGAGCTTGCTACCCAAGATCAGGGTATGGACTTCGTCGGTGCCTTCATACGTGCGAACGGATTCCAGGTTGTTGGCATGCCGCAAGGGTGAGTGGTCCAGCGTTATTCCGTTGCCGCCAAGGATTGTGCGGGCTTCGCGGGCAATCTTGATGGCCTCGCGGCAGTTGTTCAATTTGCCCACCGAAATCTGGTCCGGCTGCAAGGTGCCGGCGTCCTTCTTGCGCCCAAGGTGCAAGGCCAGGAGGAATCCCTTATTGATCTCCAGGGCCATATCAACCAACTTCTGCTGGGTCAGCTGGTAGCCGGCCAGCGGCCTGCCGAACTGCAGGCGGCCCTTGGAGTAATCGAGGGCTACCTCGAACGCATCGCGAGCAGCGCCCATGGCGCCCCAGATGATCCCGTAGCGGGCTTCGTTCAGGCATGAGAAGGGCCCTTTGAGCCCGACGACGTTTGGCAGCATTGCGCTTTCGGGTAGTCGCACGTTGGACAATTCGATGTCGCATTGGATGGAGGCCCGCATGGAGAGCTTAGGCTCGATCGGCGTCGCCGTGAATCCAGGTGTCTCGGTTGGGACTACAAAGCCGCGGACGCCGCCGTCGGTCTGGGCCCAGATGATGGCGACTTTGGCGACCGACGCTAGGCCGATCCAGCGTTTTGATCCGTTGAGGATCCAGTCGCCTCCGTCGCGGTGCGCAAAGGTAGTCATGCCACCCGGATCCGACCCCGCCGTCGGTTCCGTCAGCCCGAAGCAGCCGATCGCTTCCCCCGCGGCCATAGCAGGCAGCCATTCGGCTTTCTGTTCATCCGAACCGTGCTTGTAGATGGCGCTCATCGCCAGTGAGCCCTGCACCGAGACGAAGGTCCGCAGCCCGGAATCGCCAGCCTCAAGTTCCGCTCCGGCCAGGCCGTATTCGACGGCGGATCGGCCGGCGCAGCCGTAACCCTTCAGGTGCATGCCGAGCAGGCCCATCTTGGCCAGTTCAGGGACAAGTTCCAGCGGGAAAACGGCCCTTTCATACCAAGTTGCGACGTGTGGCCTGACTTCGCTATCCACGAAGGCCCGCACCGAATCGCGCAGTGCACGCTCATCCGCGCTGAGGAGGGAATCAAAGTCAATCAGATCGCTGATATCGGACATCTATGTGCCTTTCGCGGATGTGTTTGGAGGTCGGACTGCGAAGGTAGACCCTTGGTGCTCGCCAATGTCCGGGGGAATTTGCCTGTAGCTCGGCGCCGACGCGGACAGCCGGATCGGGTTGGTCAACTGCCGGGAGCTGCGACCTGTGGCGGGGTCAGTGACAATGATCGACGGTTCCAGCCCCAGGCGCTCTGCCAGTTCGAAAGCCTCGCCGACGCTGTTGACCCTCCCCGCAGGAACACCGGCGGCGAGCAATTTCCGTTGCCAATTCGCAGCAGTGTCAGCATCGAGCGCAGTCTCGATCACAATCCGCAGCTCCTCTCGGGACGCTACACGGCATTCGTTAGTGAAGAACCTCGCTTGCTCGGGCAATCCCTTGAGTCCCAGAACTGACGCAAGGGCCGCAAATTGCCGGTCGTTACCGACCGCGATGGCGAGCGTGCCGCCGCCAGTGCGGAATGTCTCATAAGGGGCAATGCTGGGGTGTGCATTACCTAGCCGGGCAGGCGAACAGCCCGTGGCCAAAGTGGCCGTGGCTTGGTTGACCAGGGCTGCCAGGAGCGAGGAAAAGAGGTTGATCTGCACCTGCTGGCCGGTCCCTGAGGCATCGCGCACCCGCAAGGCCATCAGGATCCCTGCCAGGGCATTCTGTCCCGTGAGGACATCAACCAGGGCAACCCCCACCTTGCTGGGTTCTCCGTCCGCTTGGCCGGTAATACTCATCAGACCGCCAAGTGCCTGCACGAGCAGGTCATAGCCAGGCAGATCCGCGCCGGCGCCAGCCCCGAAGCCAGAGATCGAACAGTAGACAATATCCGGCCGGCTCTCGGAGACGGTCTGATAATCCAGCCCGAATTTCGCCATGACTCCCGGGCGGAAGTTTTCGATAACGACGTCGCAGCCGGCCACGAGCGCTCGGGCATAGCTCAATCCCTCATCGGACTTGAGATCGGCGACCACTGATCTCTTGTTCCGGTTGACGCTTGCAAAATAGGTGCCGGTGCCGTCGATGTCCATAGGTGGGACCCAGGCCCGGGTATCGTCGCCGGCAGGACTCTCTATCTTGATAACGTCCGCACCGTAATCGGCCAGCATCATGGAGCACAGCGGTCCGGCTAGAACCCGCGAAAAGTCCGCGATCCGTATTCCAGCCAAGGGCTGAGGCAGACCGCGTCGGCTGTCCGCTGTGGATTCCACGACCATCTCCCTCGATAGTTGTATGTTGCATGCAACTGTAGGGGATTGTCTTCAGCTTGTAAACAATTCCTCGCCGTATTGGAGTCAGCCGCGGAGTTTCGTCAGCTGATCCAGTTTCGCCAGATAGGCATCAGAGGACAGCCCCGGCGTCTTCGCGCAAACGCCCGTAATGAGAAGCCGGGCGGTACGGGTGACATGTTCTCGAACCGCGGCCGATGCAGCCTGCGGGTCCTTTCGCTCCAATGCCTCGAGAATGCCTCGACGATCGTCCGCCAAGTCCTGGCTGCTTCGGATTGAAGGAATGGTCACCAACCCTTGCGCGAGAACGAGATTACGGAGCTCGCCGTCCAGGGTCGTTAGGCGGGGATTACCCGCCAAACCCATGAGGAACAGGTGAAATTCCTTGTCCGCCTGCAGGGTGCCGGGACCGTCCTCGCCGGCCGCAGCGTCCAGGATCCGCCCGTGCAACAGCCGGAAATGCTCCAAGTCGTCCTTGGTGATGACCTCGGCGGCCCTAGCCGCTGCCGGGGGCTCAAGAAGAATTCGGATCTGGAAGATCTGCACAATCTCATCAAGTGAAATCTGGAGCACGCGGACGCCGCGGTTCTTCTCGATCCGGACAATGCCCTCCTTTTCGAGCAGCTGCAGGGCCTCACGTACCGGCGTTCTGGACACGCCGAGTCTTTCGGCTAGTCCGATGGCGGAATAGTGCTCCCCGGGCGTCATCTCACCGGACGTGATTGCCGCCCGCAGCATCTCTGTGGCCTGTGCTGTCAGCGACACTCCGGGAGTAACCTGTTGCATGCTACTCATCCTGACATTGTAAGGGTCGACTCCGACCTGCTCTCGGAGGGTGCGTATGTGAGCCGGGGTTTGGGATTTCCCTGCCATATCTGAGCGGGGGTTCGCGGAAACCGGGTGATAGGTGGGCCGGGGTTGGATGCCCCGGACGCCCGCTCAGTAATAAAGGGTTTTCGTGGGACGCCCGC
>NZ_JBYSXB010000081.1:0-1610 GCF_058781765.1 Arthrobacter sp. FW306-1B-G06A
GCGAGCCTCCGATAGTCCGTTGTGCGTGGTTCTCCGATCGTGGGTGGAGTTTCCAATGTGGAAGCCGCGGTCGGCGATGCGACGGGCGAGAAGGTCGACGACGTCGCCAGGCCGGTAGTTGCCGGGCCCGCCGTCGAGGATGAAGCAGGCTCGGTTCGGGTCCCGCCCGCGGGAAGCGCAAGAATGACAATGGCCGCCACCACGATCAGAATTGCCAGGACGCCGATCCACCACGACCGCCGTTTCCCTGGGCCCGGCGGGGTACGCCTCAGCACCAGCCCCATTTCTGCCTCCTTGCCTCTTCATTGCTAGCAGTACCGGCTCACGACATGACTCAAGGGGTCGTCGTCATTCCATGCCGGAGAATCCTCCACGACGCCTGATACAGCCGCCGGGCAAAGCCGATCTGCACGGCGACATAGCGTTCCGTGACCCCGAGCTCTGCGGCCAAGGATTCGAGGGCACGATTTCTCTCCGGCCCACGAACACCTCGACGAACGATGGTCGATGCAACTCGCCTAAGCACAAGAGTCGGCAAGCATTCAGCTGCGTATTCACAGAGATCTTCCACGCTGCAGACGTCGGCCGGCTCCACGTCGAGGGCACTTTGAACGGTCTTCGCCGTCTGGCGCACCACTGTCACCGCATGCCACCGGCGGCGGTCCTGTGGCGCGGGCGGACCGTACCGACGCGGCGAAGTAAAACTGTCCATCGCCAGACCCCAAACGCTCTCATTCACACTGGCTCGGGTCAGGGTAATGATCGCTCGCGCCCACTCCTGGTCTATTACCCCGTCAGCGCCTCTGTCCCAGCTCCGGTCGATAGCGAGGAGAGCGAGCGCGTCAGACGAAGCCGGGCAATCACCGCAGCTTGGTTCGATGAGTAGCGGCAGCGTCTGATGGGACAGCTCACGACGAATGTGCGCGGCGCACACGTTTCCGGTCACTCCCTGTACCCACGCCTCAAAGCGAACACCGGGGAGTTGGCGATAGTGGCCGCGTGCGACTCCATCCCAGACGGCCAATCGGATGTCTTGCATGACATCGTCTGCATCGCATGCTCGGCCGATCCGGGAGAGGTGGGAAACGACGTAACGTCGTACCCCCTCGACGGCCACCATGATCTGGTCAATCGGGATTGGCCCAGGCTCGAAAGGCCTGGTCAAAGAAATATCAATGGTCGCTGGTGTTGGTTGTTTTTGTTGGGCGTGATTCGCCCCGTCTTCGACACTCATGGTCTTCACCGCTTCGACAAAGCAGACTCCAATAGTCCGACGCGGGTGCCCCCGCACATGAGGGTGTCCGCCCAGAATCGACCCCACCCACCATCACAACAAAGCTATGCAAGCTATTGTCAAGAATAATTAAAGTATCGTCAAGACTGCGAGTCTTACTTTTCTGTACGCGTTCGGTGAGAATGGTTCCATGCCGAGGATTACCCAGCCTCACGACGACGCCTGGTCGCCCGACGTCGAGGCTGCCGTCGCGACTTTCGGCAATAGATCCAGGAACGAAATCCTCCGCTATCTTTCAGCGCACGGCCCGGCAACCCGCGGAGACATCGTGGATGCGGTGAGTGCCGGCGAGCCAAGCGTGGCCAAACACCTCCCC